>JANOCF010000359.1:0-5126 GCA_031412055.1 Holophagales bacterium
GCACGGCGCTTTCGTCTCGTCCCGGGAGCCCGCCGTGAGCTCCCGGGACTGCTAAATCCAACCGGGTTGCCGACAGCCTATAATATTGCAGGCTGTGTGCCAGGATGGAGGCGGAGATAGTTTTTCTTTAGAATCAGAGAGTTGCTAGATGCCCTCACGCGCAACGGGTCAGCTTTTGATCCGAAAAGGCGGGTCAAAACTTGATTTGAGGGTCATGCGCAGACCCATCCGCTGACTGGCAACGCTCGTGCAAGGTGTTTGCTTCGGTTTTGAACGAGAGGAGGAGCGAGATGGCTGACACGACGGTGACGAAAGTCGATTCGAAGCACTCTCCCCGAGGGGCGATGGGGCAGAAGTACCTGGCTTCCGGGGTGAACGTGGCCATGCGTCTGTGGGAGGAGACTTCCACCGAAGGCAAGGTGGAATCCCGGCGGGAGTACGAGACGGTCGGGTACGTGCTGGCGGGCAAGGCGGAGCTGGTGCTCGAAGGCCAGACGGTGATCCTGAGCCAGGGGGATTCCTGGGTGGTGCCCAAGGGCGCGGAGCACCGGTACCGGGTGCTGGAGCCGTTCACGGCGGTGGAGGCGACGTCGCCCCCGGCGCATGCTCACGGCCGCGACGAAGAATAGGGACCGATCGTGGGGGCGCAGGAGGCTGCGCCCCTACTCCTCAGAGCTTCAGGACCATCTTGATCATGTCGTGCTGGTTGCCGTCGGGGTCGGTCCCGTAGCCCGGGATCGTGTAGCCCTCAAAGCCCAGGTCGCTGAGGGTGCGGACGGCGTCGGCCTCCAGGTCGGAGATGAGCATGCAGGTCAGGTGGCGCAGGCCGTTGTCGCGAGCCGTGGAGATGAAGTTGTTGACCAGGATGGTTCCCAGTCCGGCACCGCGGTACTCGGGATCGATGAGCCACTTGATGCGCCCGACCATGCGGAGAGGGCTGCCGTGGCGACGGTGGAGGGTGGCGTCGGCCACGACCTTGTTGCCGTCGAACGCGAGAACCGGGAGGACCTTGGCGTAGTCGAGCTCGCGCCCCCAGGTCTCGATCAGCGACCGGTTGTCGATGCGGTCCCAGGCGAAGCGGCGGACGTCCTCGGGCAGTCGGTGGAAGAAGTCGTAGAGGGCGTCCACGTCGTTGGCGGTAAAGAGGCGCAGAATCAGCCGGCGCCCATCGCGCAGCACGGCCTCCTGAGGAAAGCGGTCTGGCATCGTTTGTACCCTCCGTGGAGAAAGAGAGCGGAGCCTAGCACACACAATCCACCGCTCCCGATGGGAACCTACCACAAGCCCGGCGGGAGGGGTTGGCATGACGCTCATGGAATCGACGAGGATGGGATGACTGTTTTGAAATGTTCCGAGACGGGGAGCGCGCCATTGCGGCCCGCTCCGATAGACTCTCCTTCTTATGGCTGACCGCGTGTGGGACGAGCTCTCACGGACGCTGCGTAGCAGTGCGCCCTACAAGTCCCTGCTCCAGGGGCTCGGGGATGTCGTGCGCCTGCCCGTTCCCGCGGCGGCCTGGGTGGGCGAGCTCCTGGCCGCCGACGTCGGCCGGCCGCTCCTGGTGGTCGTTCCGCGGGAGGCGGACGCCCTGGCGTGGATGGAGGCAGCCCGCCTGTTCGGCCGCGACGGCGATACCGGGGCGGTCTATTTTCCGGCCCCGTCGCTGACTCCCTACCAGGAGGCCGAGACGTCGCTGCTGGTCCGCGCCCAGGAGTCGGTCGCCCTGGACCGCATCGTGTCCGGCCGCGTCTCCACCGTGGTGGCGACTCCTCGCGCCCTGTTCCGGCGCCTGCCCCGCCCGGCGGACTTCTCGGCCGCGGAGCTCGACATCCGTCCCGGGCAGGACCACTCGATCGAGGGGGTGACCGGGCACCTGACCCGCTTCGGGTTCCGGCGCGTGGACCTGGTCTACGAGGTCGGCGACTTCGCGGTCCGGGGCGGGCTGCTGGACCTCTTCCCCCCGGGCGAGGACGCGCCGGTGCGCCTCGACTTCTTCGGCGACACGGTCGAGTCCATCCGCTGGTTCGACGTCCACTCCCAGCGCTCCGAGGACACGCTGGACGGCGTCCGCATCCTTCCGCTCTCCCTGTTTCCAGCCGGGGAGGAGGAGGCGGGGCTGCTCGCCGATCTCATCTCCGGAGGCGGGGAGGACGATCCCGACTGGGGTCCGGAGGCGCTGGAGCTGCTGGAGGGGCTGCGGAACCGCGGCGGGTTCCCGGGCTGGGATCACTACCTGCCGCTCCTGGCGGGCGGTACGGTCGACCTCCTCGGGCTCCTGGACGATCCCATGATCCTCGCGGTCGATCCGCCGGCCCTGGAGTCCGAGGTCGCTCATCATGGCGAGCGGCTGCGCGTCGACTTCGAGGCGCGCCGCGCCCACCGCAGGCTGGCTCTTCCCCCGGAGCAACTGGAAGTCCCCGAAGAGGAAGTGCGGCAGACCCTGGAGCGCGCCGAGGTTCGGCTGCGCGACCTCGTGCTGTCCGGAGGAGGAGACGGCGGCGCTGCGGCCGATTTCCACGGCACGCTGACCGACCTCTTCCATGGCCAGCTCCCGCGCTTCCCGCAGGAGGTCGCGGCCTCCCGGGCACGCGGGGACCGCATCCTGGTGGTGGTCTCGCCGGCCCACCGGCGGCGCATCGAGGAGCTGCTCGAAGGGCGCGAGATCGTGCTCGGGCGGGGCGGCGTGGAGCTGGTCACGGGCGAGCTGGGCCGGGGATTCCGGCTGCCCGCGGCCGGGGTGGCGATCTATGCCGAGGAGCAGCTTCTCCCGCAGGCCCGCGTGCAGCGCCGGACGTCGCGCACGCGGTACGGTCCGTTCGTCTCCAGCTTGCGCGACCTGCGGGTGGGCGACTTCGTGGTCCACTCGGATCACGGCATCGGCCAGTTCGTGGCGCTGCGCAGCGTGGGCGGCGACGGCGACGGCACGGGCCACCTGCCGCCCGTCCTGCGCGATTCGGCCGGCGGTAATGGGACTGGCGGGATGGGAGATACGGAGGTCATGGAGATCTCCTACTCCGGGGGCAAGCGCCTGCTTCTCCCCCTGAGCCGGCTCGACCAGATCCAGAAGTACAGCGGCATCGAGGGGCTGGCGCCCCGCCTGGACCAGCTCGGCGGCACCTCCTGGAACCGCACCAAGGCGCGGGTCAAGAGCAGCATGCGCGACATGGCGGGCGAGCTGCTCAAGCTCTACGCCGAGCGCCAGATCGCCAAGGCCCCGGCCATGCCGCAGGACAGCGATCTCCTGCACCAGTTCGAGGCCGCCTTCCCCTACGAGGAGACGCCGGACCAGCTCGAGACGATCGCGGTCATCAAGGAGGACCTGCAGCGCGAGCGGCCGATGGACCGCCTGCTCTGCGGCGACGTGGGCTACGGCAAGACCGAAGTTGCGATGCGGGCCGCGTTCAAGGCGGTGGACAGCGGCTACCAGGTGGCGGTGCTCGCTCCTACGACCATCCTGGCCGACCAGCACCTGGAGGTCTTCCGCAAGCGTTTCGGCGGGTTCCCGGTGACCGTCGAGATGGTGTCGCGCTCCCGCACTCCGCAGCAGATGCGCGACCTCAAGAAGCGGCTGGCAGACGGCAAGGTCGACATCCTGATCGGGACGCACCGGCTGCTGTCCAAGGACATCATCCTCCCCAAGCTGGGGTTGATGATCGTGGACGAGGAGCAGCGCTTCGGCGTGGCCCAGAAGGAGCGCCTGAAGCAGTTCAAGAAGAACGTCCACGTGCTCGCGATGTCGGCCACGCCGGTGCCGCGCACGCTTCAGCTCTCCCTGGCGGGCGTGCGCGATCTTTCGGTGATCGAGACTCCTCCTAAAGACCGCATGGCGGTCGAGACGGCCATCCTGCCGTTCAACGCCGAGCTGGTGCGGGAGGCGATCGAAGTCGAGATCGAGCGCGGCGGGCAGGTCTACTACGTCTACAACCGGGTCGAGTCGATCGAGAAGATGCTCACCGTGCTGCGCGAGCTGGTCCCGGGGGTGCGCATCACCGTCGGCCACGGCCAGCTCGACGAGGAGGAGCTGTACCGGCGCATGCACGCGTTCTCGAACCGGGAGTACGACCTTCTCCTGGCCACGACGATCATCGAGAACGGCATCGACATCCCCAACGTCAACACCATGATCGTCCACCGGGCGGACCGCTTCGGCCTGTCGCAGCTCTACCAGCTCCGCGGCCGGGTGGGCCGGAGCAACCAGCTCGCGTACTGCTACCTGCTGGTGCCGGAGGACCGGATCCTGTCCGAGCCGGCGCGGAAGCGGCTGGCGGCCATCCGCGAGTTCACGGACCTGGGCGCGGGCTTCCGCATCGCGGCCCGGGACCTGGAGATCCGCGGCGCCGGCAACCTTCTGGGTGGTGAGCAGAGCGGCCAGATCGGCGCCGTGGGCATCGAGACCTACCTCAAGCTTCTGGAAGAGACGGTGCGCGAGCTTCGCGGGGAGACGGTGGAGGAGGCGCCTTCCGTGGCCATCGATCTGCCGGTGCCGATGTCGATCCCCACGGAGTACGTGGAGGATGCGAACCTGCGCATGGAGATCTACCGCAAGATCGCCGCCTCCGAGGACGCCGAGGGGGAGATCCTGGCCGAGCTGGCCGACCGCTTCGGGCCGCCGCCGGCCGCGGTCCAGACGCTGATCGAGGTGGCCGGGCTGAAGCGGCTGGCCGAGTCGTTGCGGGTGCAGTCCATCTCCAGCAAGGGGGGCGAGCTGATCATCCGTCTGCGCCGCGACGCGAAGATCGACGTCGAGCGGCTGATCGAGATGGTCTCCAGCCTTCCCGGAGCGAGCTTCAGCCCCACCGGAGTGCTGACCCTGGCCGCGTCCGGAGGCCGGCAGATGCTCGGCGTGGCGCGGCAGACGCTGCAGGCGTTGTCGGAATGAGACCTCACCCCCGGCCCCTCTCCCAGCCGCACACCCAGGACCCCCGGGAGAGGGGGGGCGATGACGCCCAAGGTTGGAGCCACACACCCCCGCTTCTTTTGAAAGACGGAGCCACGGATGGAGAGGGAGTTGGCGCCGGCAATCACCCCTCTCCCGGGGGTCCGGGCGTGCGGCTGGGAGAGGGGCCGGGGGTGAGGGCCGGAGGCCGAGCACGCCCGCCTCGGGCACTCCACCGCGCCCTTCCCCT
>JANOCF010000360.1:0-8228 GCA_031412055.1 Holophagales bacterium
TGGCCGAGCTGCTGCGCGACGAGGTGCTGCGGGAGCGGCTGGGGAGGGCGGCCCGCGAGCACGCGCGCCGGGAGTTCACCCCGGAGGCCTTCGCGGGGAAGCTTCTTCGTTTTTATCGTTCCGTCGAGGAGAGGATCCGAGAGGAGAGTTCTGATGATGGAGAGACCGCGAGACTCCAAGCTGGACACCACCAAAGCCGTCGCTGAAGCGCTCGGGGCGGCGCAGAACGCCGCCGCGCTCAAGGGCGCGCTGGCGGGGGTGGAGCTGGACCGGCTCACCGCCAACGACTACAGCCTGCTGTCGCGGGCGCTCCAGGCCCGGCAGGGTGGACCCGGCGGGCCCGATGTGAAGATCGCCTACCTGGGCAACTTCACGCTCGACCTGCTGCCGCGCTACGTGGACGTTCACTGTGCCCGCGAGGGGCTGCGGACCTCCGCCTACGTGGGCAGGTTCGGCCAGTACGTGCAGGAGCTGCTCGAAGAGGGCTCGCCTCTCGCGCAGTTCCAGCCCGACGTGGCCTTCCTGGCCCTCTCCCTGCGCCTGCTGCGGCCGGACCTGATGGGAGCCTTCAGCTCCATGCCGGCCGCCGAGCGCCGGAACCTGCGCGAAGAGATCGCTTCGCACCTGGAGTCCTGGGCCTCGACCGCCCTGGACCGGCTCCCGGCCACCCTGCTGATCGGCAACTTCCCGTCGCCCTCCCACCCGCTGGCCGGCATGGCCGACGTCAAGGCCGAGTACGCGGAGGCCGAGTTCTACCTGGAGCTCAACCTGGAGCTGCTGCGCCGGTTCAAGAGCAATCCGCGGGTGCGGCTCTTCGACCTGGAGCGCCTCGCTTCGCGCTACGGCAAGGACCGCATCCTCGATCCCAAGATGTACTACCTGGCCAAGATGGAGTGGAGCCCGGGTTTCCTCCCCACGGTGGCGGGCGAGCTGCTGCGGCAGGTCAAGGCGGTCCGCAACCTGGGCCGCAAGTGCGTGGTGCTCGACCTGGACAACACCCTCTGGGGCGGCGTGGTGGGGGAGGACGGCCCGTCGGGGGTCAAGATCGGCCACGGCGATCCCGAGTCCGAGGCCTTCCTCGACTTCCACTACAAGCTCAAGGCGCTCCAGGACCGGGGCATCCTCCTGGCGGTGTGCAGCAAGAACAACCGCGCCGACGTGGTCGAGGTCTTTGAAACCCGTCCGGAGATCCCGCTGAAGCTGGCCGACTTCGCGGCCTCGGAGATCTGCTGGGACCCCAAGCACGAAGGGCTGCGAAAGATCGCGGCAGCGCTCAACATCGGCACCGACAGCCTGGTCTTCATCGACGACAACCCGGCCGAGATCAGCCTGGTCCAGCAGATGATGCCGGAGGTCAAGGCCGTTCTCCTGCCGCCCGATCCCGCGGAGTACGCGTCGCTGCTCGAGAGGATGGACGACTTCGAGAAGCCGGAGATCCTGGAGGAGGACCGGCGCAAGTCCGAGCAGTACCGGGAGAACCGGCAGCGCCAGGAGCTCCAGAACGCCTCGGGAGACCTCAAGGGCTACCTGGTGAGCCTGCGCACCGACCTGGAGGTCCACCTCGCCAGGCACGAGGACCTGCCGCGCATCCAGCAGCTCTTCAACAAGACGAACCAGTTCAACCTGACGACCGAGCGCTACTCGCTGGCGGAAGTGGAGCGCTTCGCCACCTCGCCGGCCTGCGAGCTGTGGGTGGCGCGGGCGCGTGACCGCTTCGGCGACCTCGGGATGATCGGGGTGGCGCTGCTCAAGAAGATCGGGCGCATGGCCACGATCGACAGCTTCCTGATGAGCTGCCGCGCCATGGGACGGGGGATCGAAACCGGGATCATGAATCACGTCAAGCAGCGTCTCGTGGAGGACCGCAGCGGCCTGGAGCTGCGCGGGCGGTACTTCCCAACACCGAAGAATAAGCCGGTGGAAACCTTTTATGAGCAGCAGGGCTTCCGACTCCTGGAGAGCTCGCCGTCCGGGGAGAAGCTGTACGGCCTCAGGCGGGACGAGGTGAGGATCGAGCCTTGCGACTGGATCCGGGTGGTACACGATGAGCTTGTCGGAAGTCGATAGCCGAATCAGGGAGATCATGTCCGGGGTCTTCGACGTCGCGCCGGAAGACGTCGGCAACGGATTCCGCCGGGACGACGCATCGGCCTGGGATTCGATGAATCATCTGCGGTTGGTGTCCGCGCTGGAGGAGGCGTTCCGGATCAAGTTCACGATGAAAGAGGTGGGGGAGATGGAGAGCTTCGACGACGTGCGGCGGCGGGTCGCGGAGCGGTTTGATCCCGTTCCTCCTCTCCCCGGGCGATGAAGATCGGCACTGTTGTTCGTCGATTCCTGACCCCCGGCTTCGTCATCACCCTCTGGGGCTACCTCAAGTACGGCTGCATGATCAGCCCGAAGGCGGAGGTGGAGATCACGTCCAACCTCTCGATCGGGCGCGAAACGATCATCGGCTCGTTCACCAAGGTCAAGTCTGCGGAAGGGCCGCTGACGATCGGCCGCAACGTCGAGATCTCGAACGGCTGCATGATCTCCTCCTTCACGGCCGGCACCTCGATCGGCAACGATGTCCTGGTCGGTCCCAACGTCTCGATCATCGGGAACAACTACCGCTACGACCGCCTGGACGTGCCCATCCGCCTCCAGGAAAAGTTTTCCAACAAGGGCATCCGCGTGGAGGACAACGTCTGGCTCGGCTCGGGCTGCGTGCTCCTCGACGGCGCGCACATCGGCGCGGGATCGATCCTCACGCCCAATTCGGTCGTCTCCGGACGCATCCCTCCAAACTCGATCGCACAGGGTATCCCTGCCAAAGTCATCTTTACGCGGCGGTAGCGCCCCGCACGCTTCGCATCGCGAGCTCCAGGCTCAGGATGCGGCCGAGCAGGGGCACGGGGCCGCTGCGCTGCCTTCGGCACTGGTCCAGAAAGGAGCGGAGGAACCTCTCGTCGTACAGGTCTCGTGTCAGCATGGAGTCCGGACGCAGGAGATCCGCGACCTCGGGCAGATTCCAGATCGTCCAGCCGGACAGGGCTCCCGCCAGGCCGTGGTACAGGCGCTCGGCGAAAATTGCCGACAGCCGCCCGCTGGTGTTCATGACCGCTTTCGCGACCACGTCGCGAACGCCGTGAAGGGGGTGCGGCCGGGAAGTGAAGCCGGGCATCAGGGGCAGGGCCGCGAGCTCGGGGTCCAGGTGCTCGGCGAGTGCGACCGCCATGCGGCCGAGGAGCCGTTCCTCCGGCGGCGCTGAAAGCGAGGCGCGGAAGAAGCGCTCGAAAACGAACGGAGCGACGCAGGGCCGGATGCGGAGCGTCGCGCTGGCGACCCGCCCTGCCCAGCGGCTCCTCTGCAGGACCTCCAGGTAGTCGGCTCTCGCCCGGACCGGCAGGTCCGCAACGTCCTCGCTGGCCCGGGCGACCCAATCACGGAAGTGCTCGGTCAGGGTGTCGGGGAACCGGCCCCGGGTTAGCCGGTCCGCCCAGGGATCTTCGACGAAACGCTGCTCGACGAGCAGCCGTGCATCGAGTTCTCCCCGGCCTTCGGGGATCTTGTGCCAGCCGCTCCCATGGTAGATCTCGCCGAGCGTGCCGCCCACGCTCACGTCGAAATCCGCAGCGGTAAGCTCCTGGATGGCGGCCACGGGCGCGCAGATCAGGACGCTCAGCTCGCCGTCGCAGAGAGCCGAAGCCCGGGCGAGCGCCGCGAACGACGAGCACTGGTAGTCGCGGCCCGGCGCCTGCTGGCGGTGGTTCAGGCCCAGCGCGCCGGCGATGTGGTTGGCATGGACGACATCCGGGTTCCCGTCGGGGCCGTTGACGACCGTGGCGACCTCGACGCCCAGGCGGCGTGCCGCGGCTAGGATGTTCCGGGTGTCGATGCCCGCGGTGAGGTCGAGCAGCGGTCTGCGATAGGAGCTGAAGATGGACCGCACGGCTTCGAGCAGGGAGTCGGCCAGCTCCCGCAGATCGCCTCTCGTGGGCGAGGCACCGTCCAGGACGGAGCGCAGGTCAAACCAGCTCTCGCGGGAAAGAACCCGTCCATCTTGCAGCCTGTAGATGGAGGCTGCCGCGAGCTTCTCGACGCCCTCGAAGAGCGACCTCTGCTCGAAGACCGAGCCCGTGCACAGGAGCTCCCGGGCCGCTTCCGGATCGAGCGCGGAGCTTTGGAGCGCCGCGAGGACGAATGCCGAGGTGGAGATCAGCAGGCATCGATCGACCGTCGCGCGGTAGGCGTGCAGGGCACCTAGGCGGTCCGTGACCACCGCGGCATCAGAGCCGCGGCCCGCTGCCAGGAGGAAATACCCTTCAAATCCGCGTGCGACCGCCGCGAGATCGGCACCCGCCGCGAACGCGAGCGCGAGATCCGCCAGCGCTTCGGGCTTGGCTTCCCGCTCCGGCCGGCCCGGGCGAACCCAGGCGCCCGCGGATGCCGCCCAGAGGTCCCGTTCCCGAAAGAAACCGCCCGGCCGGCCGTGGAGCGGCTGGAACCGGGCGACCGCCGTTCCGCCCTCCAACGATTCGTGAGAGGGGGTCACGCCATGGAGGATCTGAAAAAGGTTGAGTACGCGCCGGTAGAGGGACGAAACCGCTTCGGGATCTTCTCCTTGGACCAGAAGGATCTGGCCCATTCAGCTCGCACCGGATCGAAGAATTTCAATCAATCTCATTCATGCGGCCCATGTTATAATTCTAACATAAGGGTTTCTCCGAAGCCGCCCTGGCTCTGGATACCGGTGGATTGTTGATGCACATCCTGACCCTGACCACACTTTTCCCCAACTCGCTGCAGCCGGTCCATGGTGTGTTCATCCGCAACCGGATGGAGAACTTCACTCGAAAGTACGGCATGGACTGGACCGTTCTGGCCCCCGTGCCCTATTACCCCGACATCCCCCACGTCCCCGCGCTGCGCCCCATCTACAGTCTTTATGCCCGCGTCCCCGCGGTGGAGGAGCCTTGGGGATATCCGATCTACCATCCCCACTACCTGGTCACTCCCAAGGTGGGCATGCGATTTTATGGCTCGTGGATGGCGGAAGCGGTGCGGCGCACGGTGGTGAAGATCCATCGGGAGAGGCCGATCGATCTGATCGATTGCCATTACGTGTACCCGGACGGCACGGCGGGAGTCCGGATGGGGCGGGAGCTGGGGATTCCGGTGGTCCTCTCGGCGCGGGGGACGGATCTGAACCTCTATCCCACGTTCGGGTCCATTCGATCGCGAATTCAGCAGAACCTTGCAGCCTGCCGCCATCTGGTCTGCGTCTGCGCGAGTCTGCGGGTCAAGGCCATGGAGCTTGGCGTCCCTGAGAAAAAGACCTCGGTGATCGGCAACGGGGTCGACGTGGATCTCTTTCAGAGAAGCGATCAGGGTGAAGCCCGGCGCAAGCTGGGGCTGCCGGCGTCCGGGCGGATCCTCCTGTCCGTGGGGCACATGACGGCCCGCAAGGGCTTCGACCTGGTCCTGGAAGCGTTCGCCCGCCTTGCCGGTCCGGATCTCTTCCTGGTGATCGTCGGAACCGGGGAGGAGAGGGAAGCTCTCGAACACCAGGCGGAAGCCCTGGGGCTTGGCGGGAGGGTCTTCTTCCCCGGAGAGGTCCTGAACCGCGACCTCCCGGACTGGTACAGCGCCGCGGATCTCTTCATCCTGGCCAGTTCGCGGGAGGGTTGGCCCAACGTGATCTGCGAGGCCCAGGCGATGGGCCTGCCCGTGGTCGCGACCCGGGTCTGGGGCGTGCCTGAGATCGTGGATGATCCTTCGCTCGGCATCCTGGTAGAGGAGCGGAGCGCGGAGTCGCTGAGGCTCGCTCTGGAGCAGGCTCTCCGGACCCCCTGGAACCGGTCCGAGATCGAGGCCCGGGGTCGTCTGCGGACCTGGGACCAGGTCTCCGAGAAGCTGCGCCCGGTCCTGGAAGGCGCCCTGGAAGCTGATCCCCGCCTGGCCCGGCATCCCGGTTGACCCGCCGGCTGCCGCTGCTCTACCCTCCGTCTGAGAGGAGTACGACCATGGCCAAGAGCGAAAAGGGGGAACCCAAGGGCTCCCAGGGACCGCGCTGCCCCTTCTGCGGCCGGCGCAACACGGTGCGGAAGATGGAGGGGCAGGTGTGCTACTGCGATCACTGCCAGAAGATGTTCCAGCCGTGAGTGATTCGCGTGCCCTGATCTTTGATATGGACGGAGTCCTGATCGATTCCGAGCCACTCTGGCACGTGGCCGAGATCGCCGGGTTCGCCGAGGCCGGCTTGGAGCTCACCGATGAGGACTGCCTGCTCACGACCGGCCTGCGCATCGATGCGAGCGTGGACTATTGGTGCGAGCGGCATCCCCGCCTCGCTCCGCGCCGCGACCTCCTGGTGGAATCGATCCTCGACCGGCTGGTCGAGCTGGTGAACGAGCGGGGGACCCGCAAGCCCGGAGTGGAGGAGGCGCTCGCCTTCGCTCGTGACCGCGGACTGCGGCTGGCCGTCGCCTCGTCCTCTCCCTACCGGGTGCTCCGCGCCGCCCTGGGAGCGCTCAGCCTCGACACAGCCTTCGAGGTCGTTCACTCGGCCGAGGAGGAGAGGCAGGGCAAGCCGGACCCCGCCGTCTATCTCACGGCGGCCGGCAAGCTCGGCGTCGAGCCCGTGAGGTGCGTCGCGGTGGAGGACTCGCCCATCGGGCTTCTGGCCGCGAAGGCGGCCGGCATGAAGTGCATCGCCGTCCCCGAGCCTGCCATGCTCGCCGATCCGCGCTTCACGCTGGCCGATGCCGTCGTAGGGGGACTTGCGGAGATCGGTCCGGAGCTTTGGGACCGGATGAACCCACCTGAAGGAGCCTGGAGGACCTGGAGCTCCCTGTCCTCCTGAAACGATGCCGCCGCCCGGAGGCGGGAGGGCAGGCCCTGGACCCAGCAGGGCCCGCCCCGATTCTTCAGGCAAGAAAAGTAAATCGATTGTCAAAGAGCGCCGAGATGGGGACCCTGCCTTCGGCTCCTGATCCCGGCGAAGTCGGTATGCTAGGGACCGCAAGCGCTGGAGTCAAGGCAGAATAGGAATGTTCCTGATTCTCACCGTATGTATCTCATGCGGTCTCTTTCGTCCGAGGGATTGACATGGTTGTGAGGGTGTGCGGCGGTGGATCCCGGACGGCGGCTATGAAGCGACAAGTGAAATGACATTTCGGGTCTGTTTTCCGTTTCTGAATGGGATGAATGGGCAGAGGTGTGCGCTTCATCCCCGAAGGTGGTGCTCTGGTGGAGGTGACCGTGCGGACGAAACAGTCCCGGCTCCTCCTCCGGCCGAGCCCTGCGTTGAACCAGATCGTCCTTGGCGTTCTGGGCCGGGCGCAGCAGCGCTATGGAGTGGGATGCTGCGGAGTGGTCTTCATGTCCAATCATTGGCACGCTCTGCTGCAGGTCGAGGATGCTCAGCAGCTCGCGCGGTTCATGCAGTACGTCGACGGCAACCTGGCTCTGGAGGTAGACCGGCTTGTGGACTGGCCGCATGGTCTCTGGTCGAGGCGCTACCAGGCGATCCTGATCAGCGACGAGGAGGCTGCCCAGGTTGGCCGGCTCCGTTACGTCCTTGCGCACGGAGTCAAGGAGGGCCTCGTCGCCCGGGTGGAGGAGTGGCCTGGCGTTCACTCGGCCGGTGCGCTTCTGCACGGCAAGCCGCTGGAGGGGTACTGGTTCGACCGGACGAAGGAGTACGCCGCCCGCAACCGGGGTGAGGACTTCGGGGTGATGGAGTACGCCACCCGGGAGGAACTGGTGCTGTCGCCCCTCCCTTGTTGGGAGCACCTGCCTTCGGAGCAGTACCGGGAACGGGTGGCGGGTCTTGTCGAGGAGATTGAGGCCGAGGGCAGAGCCGAGCGGGAGAGCAAGGGGCTGGAGCCGCTCGGGGTGGAAGCGATCCTCCGGCAGAATCCGACGACCCGTCCCAACAAGACGAAGAAGTCGCCCGCGCCCGGCTTTCATGCTGCGAGCAAGGCTATCCGGAAAGGCTTCTGGGAAGCCTACTGCGCGTTCGTGGCCGCCTTCCGTGACGCCGCCGAGAAGCTCAAGGCTGGGGATCGGTTGGCGAAGTTTCCCGTGGGCTCGTTCCCGCCCGGCCTGCCCTTCGTGAGTCCTTACCCTGCCCGGCCTCCGTAGGCCGCCGATAACGTCGTCCTCCGACCCTCAACTCTGCCGATGACTACCTGCTCGAGCGTCCGCGAGGGTCCGCTTCGAGACGGGAGGGCGGAGGGCTG
>JANOCF010000361.1:0-1640 GCA_031412055.1 Holophagales bacterium
CGCACCGGCTGCTCAGTGTTTCCGACAGGTCCGACAGGTCCGACAGGAGAGAGAATCCATGAAACGGCTCACGTGGCTGCTGGTACCGCTCCTCGCCCTTGCCCTGACTGCCTGTGCCGGGGAGGAGAAGGAGGGTGAAAAGAAGCTCAACATCTACATCTGGACCAACTACCTGCCGGACGACGTGCTCGCCGACTTCGAGCGCCGCACCGGAATCGACGCCACGGTCGACACCTACGATTCCAACGAGATCCTGCTCGAAAAGCTCCAGTCCGGGATGGCCGACTACGACGTCGTCGTCCCCTCGGACTACATGCTGCGCGTTCTGACCGCCGAGAAGCTGCTGCTTCCCCTGGATCGCGCCCGCCTGAAAGGCTTTGGCAACCTCGATCCCCGCTTCCTGGATCAGGAGTTCGATCCGGGCAACCAACACTCCATCCCTTACCTTTGGGGGACCACCGGGCTCGGCTACGTCAGAACCAAAGCAGGCGCGCCCCTGGATAGTTGGAACGCGCTTTTCGACGAGCGTTTCAAGGGCCGCATCCTGATGCTCGACGACCCGCGGGAGGCCTTCGGCGTGGCCCTGAAGCTCATGGGGAGATCGATCAACGAGACCGATCCGGCCGTGCTGCGGCAGGCGGCCGAGCGTCTCAAGGCGCAGAAGCGGCTGGTGCGGACCTACAACAGCAGCGATTTCGCCAACCTGCTGGCGGCAGGGGACGTGGACGTCGCGCACGGCTGGAACGGCGAGCTGGCCGAGGTGGTGGCCAAGGACCCGAAGCGCTTCGCGTACGCGGTGCCCAAGGAAGGCTCCATCCTGTGGATCGACAGCCTGGCCGTCCCGGCCAAAGCCCGCAACGTGGACGAGGCCTACGCCTTCCTCGACTTCGTCCTGGAGCCGGAAGTTGCCGCCCGGATCGTCAACGGCGTCCACTACGCGGGCGCCAACCGGGCCGCGCTGGACCGGATCGCGCCGGAGATCCGTAACGATCCGGCGATCTATCCGCCCAAGGAAGTGCTCGACCGCTGCGAGCTGATCAAGGACCTCGGCGAGGCGACCCAACTGATCGACGAGCTGTGGACCGAGGTCAAGGCCCAGTGATCGGGCGATCGAGTGGCGTGAAGCGGCTGGTATCATCGTAGGCACAAGCAACCCCGACCGACTCTGTCAGTCCGTCGTATTTCAGGAGAACTCCAGATGTCTGATCCCATGACTCCGCCTCCGATCCCTGGTCAGAAGAAGAAGATGAGCCCCTGGGCGTGGGTGGCCATTGGCTGCGGAGCCATTGCCGTTCTTGCGATGCTCGCGATGGGCGGCGTCGCCTTCCTCGGCGGCCGGTTCCTCAAGAAGCAGGCGGACAAGATGGAAAAAAACCCGACGCTCGTCGCGGCGGAGTGGGTTGTCCGCGCCAACCCCGAGCTCGAGGTGGTCGAGTCCGATTCGGACGCAGGGACGCTGACCATCAAGAACACCAAGACCGGCGAAGTGGTCACCATGAACGCCAAGGACATCGAGGAGGGCAAGCTCACCTTCACCACCAAGGAGGGGACGACCTCGATCGACGGGTCCGCCAACGGAGAGGAAGGCGGCACGCTCAAGGTGACCAACGAGAAGGGCGAGGAGGCCGTGTTCACCTCCG
>JANOCF010000362.1:0-4933 GCA_031412055.1 Holophagales bacterium
GCCCCGCGCTGCCGCTACGTCGACGCGCGCTGCGCCCTCGCCGCCCCCCCCCGCCGCTCACCCTTCGAACTGCAGTCCGGGCTCGTTCCGCGCCCGCTTGAGGTAGTCGGCGAGCCGGCGGGCCAGATCGGCGGTGGCCGCTTCCCGCTCGGCGGCGTCGCGGAAGAGCAGCGCGGCGGCGATGGCCTCGCGGTCGACTTTCTGAGCGCGAAAGATCGTCACCATCTGCCGGGCCAGATCCTTGACCTCGGCCGTCCGGCCTTGCTGGAGATAGAGCACGGCCAGATCCAGACAGACGAGGGCCGAGTCGAAGGGGATGTCCAGGTTTACGAAGCTGGCTTTCACACGCTCCAGGGCGTCCACGGCCTCTTCGGTCTTCTGTTGGGCGGCCGCGAGCCGGCCCTGCAGCCAGAGGAACCGGATCTGGTCCAGCCCGTTGCCGAGCCGCCGTGTCAGCTCCTCGACTCTGGGCAGCAGCGGCTCGGCTTCGGCGGGCCTTCCCACCTGATACAGGTACTCCGTCAGATTGAAGAGCAGGGTCAGGAGCACGCGCGGCTCGCGCTCGCTGTCCACTAGCGGCTCGGCCCCCCGCAGGGTTGCAATTGCCTCCTCGTACTGGCCCAACTCCTCCAGGACTTTTGCTCGGTTGACCAGAATGCGCCCGGCCCACTTGCGACTCTGGTCCGCGACAAGCGCCCGGTCAAGCAGGCTCAGGGCTTCAGGAAAGTTGCGCTGCTCGCGGCGCAGGGAGGCTTCCAGGTCGAGCACGCGAGCTTCGTCGAGAAGACCCTCGGGATCGCCGCCAATCCCCGCCTTCCATAGTTGATTCGCTTGTTGGAATGCATCGTCAGCGTGACTCAGCTTGCCCTTGACCCGGAAGGCGTTGCCGACAAAAAACCAGGCATAACCCTGAAGACGGAAGCACCGAGTCTCAGCACCGCGAATCAGCCGCGCGATCAACTCGGCTAGCCGGGCAAGGTCCAATGCATCGTCCGCGCAGTCTGCAGCGGAGGCGATGCTCTCACGGCAGACATGCTCACAGAGGGCGAAGCTCTGGAACTCCTCCTCAGCCAGCACCACGGCGCGGCGCTGAGCCGTGGACCAGGACTGCAAGCGTTTCCATAAGTGCGTCGCCGGCTGCCGCTCTTGCTCCGTAGTGAGGGACTGCAAACGTCCCGGCAGGAGCACCGCTCCCATATGTGCGAGAAGCCCTCCGGCTTGCAGTGCCCAGATGGCCAACTGCGGAGAGCGCACACCCTGGCCGAGAACCGCGGCCAGGGCTTGAATCTCCTCAACCGATACGTCAAGCACTGCGGCAATCCGCTGAAGCGTCGATTTACGGGGAACCTTCCTGCCTTGAACGTATCCGGAAATCAGGCTGGGCTTGATGTGGGTCTTCCGGGCCAGGCCTCCCTGGCGTAGCCCGCAACGCCCCAGAAGCACGGCCAACGCCATGCCCAATCCCCCCGCGTAGTCTTCCGTGGCATCCTTTCCTCCCTCGGCCCGGGATTTCCGGGGTGAAGAGGGTGTTTTCTTCCCCTCACGCACCTTACTTTTGTGGGGCATCGTGCGCGCGGCCATGGGGGCAGCGGCAGCACGGCCCTTTGAAAAGGAGCTACTCATGAACTGTTCCTCCCTCCGTTGCAAGATCGCCGTCCTCCTGCTAACCATGGCTCTCGCGGCACCCTTGGCGTCGGCTGCGGAGCCTCGTCCCGGTTCTCAACGGCCGGGAGCCGCCTGGAATCTTCTCGCGCGAGTCTGGAGCACCCTGACCGCCATCTGGGGCGACGGAGGCTGCACCATTGACCCAAGCGGCAAGTGCGCACCCGCCGCTCCGGCTTCGGACAACGGTTGCACCCTTGACCCTGATGGCAAGTGCGCTGCAGGCGCCAGCCAATCTCCGGCTCCGGGCGAGTCGCTCGATAATGGCTGCACCCTCGACCCGAATGGCAAATGCCTTAGCGGGAGCTAGCCAAGCTGGCTGGTACCCTTACCGGGCCGGGTTCGGCCACGCCGAATCCTGCCCGGATCTTCTCCTGCCGGTTCGGATCTTTCCGGACTGCGCGCCCGGCGCAGGTCTTCCAGGCAAGACCGAGCGAGGGCTAAGGTGATGGTGTCGGATTCGGCCGCCTGCTGGAACAGCGTTATCGTGGCGAACGCCTCACGCGGCACCTTTTGTCCCAGGAACACTGGCGCGAGCTCGCGCGCCAGTGCCTTCACCCGAGCCGTGCGCCCCTGCCCCAGGTAGAGCACAGATAACTCGAGGGAAACGAGAGCGGCGTCATAGCCGATCTCCCGGGCAAGGAATTCCTGCCTCACCTGCTGCAAAGCGGGCTCGGCCTCCTCAGGCCTGCCGAGGCCGGCGGCGATTCGACCCTCGAACCAGACGAGTCTCACCAGATCGAGCTTCTGGATCGTGAGACTACGAACCTGTCGCAGCAGTGGCTCGGCTTCCTCATAACGGCCTATCTGGAACAGGTTTTCCGAAAGATTGAAGAGCAGGGTCAGGAGCACCCGGGGATCGCGATCGGCTGCGGCATGAGGCTCGGCGCGGCGCAGGGTCGCGACGGCCTCTTCGTAGTCTCCCATCTCTTCCAGGGTCTTGGCTCGAATGATCAAAATGCGTCCGGTGCGGCCACCTCGCCGGTCGGCGGCCTGAGCCTGGTCGAGGAGCCTCAAGGCCTCCGGCAGGTCGCGCTGCTCTCGTCGCAGGGAGGCTTCCAGGCCGAGGACGCGGGCCTCGTCCAGCAGCCTCTCCGGATCTCCGGCTTCGCCTTGCTGCCAGAGCGGGAGATAACGCCGGAACGCCTCATCCGCCTGGGGCAGACTGCCTTTGACTCGAAACGCGTTGCCAACATGCGCGGCGGCGTAGCCCTGGATCCTCAACCGCAACGGCTCGTCTTCAGGCACCCGCAGGGCGACCACCTCGGCCAACTCCGCCAACTCCAGCGCGCGGTCCGCATCGTCGGCCGCGGCCTCGACGGACTCATGGGCGATCAGCTCGGCCAAGCCCCAGCGCCAGAACATCCTCGCCTCGGAAGCCACCGCCTTCCATTCATCCCGAGGATGGCTCCGCAGTTGCGCCCAGAGCGCCTTCGCGGCCTGCCGCTCCACGAACGCGAGGGCTTCCCGCTGGCCCCGCTTCAGGGTCGAGCGGTAGAGCTCTTCGGTCATGAGACCCATGGAGACGGCGATGCGATCGATCTCCCGTTCGGCATCCGAGTCCGAGCCGGCCGAGTCGTTCTGCCGGAGGTAGGCGAGAGTCCTGTCGACCTGGTACGAAGGCAGCGCCAGGACGGCGGCAGCCCGCTCCAGCAGTTCCCGCGACGGCACGGACTTGCCTCTCTCGTAGTCGTACAGGGTGCCCGGCTGGAGGCGGAGGGCCTTGGCCAGCCGGTTCTTTTTCCATGCCCGCGCCGTGCGCATCACGGCCAAGGCCCTGCTCTCGATCGGGATCATGTGTTCACCACCTCCGCTTCGGTGCATAGCACCTTCTAAAGAAACAGAGGTGCGCGGAAGCGGGCGAGCGTGACACAGAGCCGCAACTTCGGAGCTGCTCCAGGCGAGCACCCCTGAATTTCAGATCGTCAAGGGACGATATGGAGCTTCGAGACGCATTTCGGGCTCGCCTCTTTTGGCACGGCCTGCCGGCGCTTAGCCTTCCTCCCGTACTCAAAGAGGAGACCGGCCAATGGCAACACCGATCCCGCGTACGACCGAGCCCATCAGAGGAGGAGCACGTTGATTCGCCCGCTGACCATAGACAACGAGCTTCGCGACGAGCTTGAGAGCAGACGCCGGCGCTTCCTGGAGCTGCTCGTGCCGCTTCAAACCCCGGAAGGCGTCACGAGAGACCCTGCCAGTGACCACGAACGATTGCGCAGAATCCTTTGGGTGGTGACCCGGGAACTGGACACGCTGCTCGGCGGCTCCCGGGTGCCTGCCGATCTCGATCTGTCAAAGGATGACCCGGCCACTCAGCAAATCCTCTATGCACTGGTGGTGAGAGATTACTTTTCCCTTCACCCGCTGGACGACGAGGGCGATGTCCATATCCCTCTCTACACACCCGAGGAATGCGGCCTGCGAGTCTTTTTTGAGTATGGCCGCTGGTTCGTCACCTGGTTGAAACTGGAGGAAGACATGAGCCGTCCGGAGGCACTGACGCGAGAGTTCCTCCACTTCGAGCGGGACGTGAACGGGCAACTCGTCTTTGCCCAGGTCTAGCAGCAAAGAGCTTCATGGACGAAGGTGATTCCTCGTCACACTCCGGGGCCACGCGTTTCTTTCGCCAGCTGGGCATGGCTCTTCAGGTAGTCCGTGGCAGGACGGGGTTGTCTGCCGCCCAGGCCGCAAGAAAAGCGCGCGTGGGAAAGAGCCAGATGTCGAAGTATGAAACGGGGAAGGAGAGTCCCAAGATCGAGACCCTTGTGAGGGTTCTGGATGCGCTGGAGGTCGAACCGCTCTGGTTCTTCTATCTTATGCACCAACTCAGCCGGGAGCGGCCCATCGAGTCCTTGAAAGCCGATCTGTTCCTGCTTCGAGAGGGTATCGGCTCCTCGATCCCGAAGGATGCCGCCGAAGGCTTCCTTCGTGTCTTTTCCGATCTTCTCGATCTCCACGCGCTCATGGCCGGGGAACGGGTCCGGCTTGAGGGGGACCTCCTTCAGAACATGAAACGCCACCATGGCGGCGCCGAGTAGCCATTAGAGTGCCACCCGATCCCTCCGGCTGCTCACCCCGGACCAGTATCGGGGAACGGCGAGCCTCATCCAGTAAATCGAGGTGGAGGCCGCAGCAGAGCGCAAGCGCTCTGAATTTTCCGGGCTAGACCTCTTCCGATTGAGTAGGGTGCCGATTCGCGGGCATGTTAAAGTACGGAGGAAGCTACCGAGCTTGATCCTGCCTAGAGGGGGCTGGGAGCCCTCAAGGG
>JANOCF010000363.1:0-7423 GCA_031412055.1 Holophagales bacterium
CAAGGACGCCCTGATCCAGATGGCCCGCGGCACGGGCGGCGACCTCTACGAGAACTTCAACAATCTCTCGGTCGCCATGGACAAGATGCTCAAGCGTACCAGCGTCACCTACGTGCTGGCGGTCCAGCCGGAGAGCCTCAAGTTCGACGGCTCCTACCACAAGCTGCGCGTCGAGCTGAAGAACGGCCGCGGCAGTCGCGTCGTGCACCGGCCCGGCTTCTACGCGCCCAGGCCCTACGCCCAGCAGAACCCGATGGAGAAGCTCCTCAACACCGCCAACCAGGTGATGGGCAGCGAGGACTCGGGCACGGTCCGGGCGTCGGTCATGGCCGCGCCGTTCCGCCTCGCCAACTCCGAGACCGCCTATGTCCCGGTGGTTATCGAGGTCGACGGCGCGACCCTCCTCGGCAGCAAAAAGGGGACGACGCTGCCGACCGAGATCTTCGTCTACGCCATGGACCAGAACGGCAGCGTCCAGGACTTCCTCACCCAGACGGTCGGCCTCGACCTGGGCAAGGTGGAAGGCCAGCTGCGGCAGAGCGGCATCAAGTTCTTCGGCGACCTGAGCCTGCCGCCCGGCCAGTACTCGCTGCGGGTGCTGGTGCGCAACGGCACCAGCGGCGATTACGCGTTGCGCGTCGTCCCCCTGGAGGTGCCGTCGTTCGCCCAGGCCGGCGGCCCGGTGCTGCTGCCGCCCTTCTTCCCGGAGGCGCCGGGCAAGTGGCTGATGATCCGCGAGCAGGTCCAGCAGGGCCAGCAGGCGCCCAACGTGCCGTATCCGTTCATGCTCAAGGACCAGCCCTACATCCCGTCGTCCATGCCGGTCCTCGGCGCCGGCCAGGAGGCGCAGGTCTCCCTGGTGGGCTACAACATGGGCGCCGGCGACGTGCAGGTGAAGGCGCAGGTCTTCGGCGCGGACGGCAAGGAGCTCGCGCCCGGTGAGATGAAGATGCTTGGCCGCGAGAGCGGCGGCGCCGCCGGACCGGACCGCTGGGTCGGCACGTTCCGAGCGCCGAGCCTGCAGCCGGGCGAGTACACGCTGCGGGTTACGGTGAGCGCGGACGGGCAGGCGGACACGAGCTCCGCCCGCTTCGTCGTAAAGGGATAGGACTCGCCCGGGGCGCGGTGGGACACCACGAAGAGGAGGAGCTCCATGAGACAGCCGTCCGGAATCTGGATCCTTCTGACCGCCGCCGCCCTGGGGCTCTTCGAGGCTCCAACCTACCCTGCCGCAGCCCAGGGGCAGGGATTTGCCGAGACCACGGAGGTGGTGGCGGTCGAAGTCCCGGTCCAGGTTCTTCGCAACGGAGAGCCTGTCCGCGGCCTCACGGCCGCCGACTTCGAGCTCTTCGAAGGGCGCAGGACGGTCTCCATCACCGGCTTCGAGGTCGTGGACCTGGAGGTCCCCGGCACCGCGGCACGGGCCAGCGCCGTCCCCGCCGCCGCCAAGCGGCATTTCCTCCTCCTCTTCGACCTCTCTTTCTCCGATCCCAAGTCGGTGACCCGGGCCCGCGACGCGGCCCGGGACCTCGTCCTCGGCCTCCACTCGGCCGACGTGGTGGCCGTGGCCACCTACCACTCCTCGACCGGACCCGCGCTCGTGCTCGGCTTCACCTCCGACCGCCGCCAGGTCGACACCGCCCTGGAGAACCTGGGCATGGTGAGTCCGGAGGACAAGTCGGCCGACCCGCTGCGGCTCGTGCTCAAGCGGAGCGCGGGAGGCCGGTCGCCGGTCCAGGCGGCCTCGCCGACCGGCACCACGGTGCAAGGGACAGGCTACTCCCCGGGATCGAGCGACGCCGTCCTCGACGTCAACGATCAGCTCTCCGACCAGATGGGGCAGGGGGATCTCGAGACCCAGAAGCGGGCGGTGACCGCCCTGACCCGCTCGTTCGCCGACCTCGCCCGCGTGGTGGGCAACGTCCAGGGGCGCAAGCACGTGGTCTACCTCTCGGAGGGATACGACAGCCGTCTCATCCAGGGCACCTCGGACGCGGTGCGGCAGGACGAGATGGCCGCGGCATCGGCCTCGGGCGAGATCTGGAACGTGAGCTCCGAAGACCGCTATGGCAGCACCAAGACGATGAACGACGTCGAGCGGATGCTGGAGGAGTTCCGGCGCGCCGACTGCGTGATCCAGGCCGTGGACATCGCGGGCCTGCGCGCCGAAGGCGACCAGGGTACCCGCCGCGCCGGGGGCAAGGACAGCCTCCTCCAGATGGCCAAAGGCACCGGCGGCGAGCTGTACGAGAACCTGAACGACCTCTCCTCGGCCATGGGCGAGATGCTGAAGAAGACCAGCGTCACCTACGTCCTCGCGTACCAGCCGGAGAAGCTCAAGTTCGACGGCGCGTACCACAAGCTCCGCGTGGAGCTGAAGAACGCCTCCCGGGGGACGCGGGTGGTTCACCGGCCCGGCTTCTATTCTCCGCGCCCGTTCAACGAGCGCAACCCTTTTGAGCGGCTGCTGGAGACCGGCAACCGGGTGCTCGCGGGCGAGGAGGCCGGTCCCCTCGGGATCTCGGTGCTGGCGGCGCCGTTCCGGAACGCCGCCGTGGCCGCCGCCGATACCGCCAACGTGCCGGTGGTGATCGAGGTGGACGGACCCGGCCTGATGGCTGGGGCGACCGGCAGCGTTCCGGCCGAGATCTACATCTACGCCTTCGACGAGGCCGGCGCCATCCCCGACTTCCTGACCCAGACGCTCGGCCTCGACCTCGCCAAGGTGGAGCCGGTCCTCAAGCAGAGCGGGCTCAAGTTCTTCGGCCACCTGGACCTGCCCCCGGGCACCTACTCGCTGCGCGTGCTGGTGCGCAACGGCGCGACCGGCACCTACGGCCTGCGGGTGACGGCCCTGGAGGTTCCGGACCTCGGCGAGGTCACCGCCCCGGTGCTGCTGCCGCCGTTCTTCCCCGAGGCGCCCGGCAAGTGGCTGATGGCCCGCGAAGCGGTGCCGGCCGGCGAGAAGGCGGTCCCCTATCCCTTCATGCAGAAGGACCAGCCGTTCATCCCGGCGTCCAGGCCGGTCCTTGCCCTCGGCGAGGCCGCGCGGCTGTCGCTGGTGGGCTACAACTTCGAGCCCGGCGAGCTCCAGGCGCGCTCCGAGATCCTGTCGGCGGACGGCAAGGCGCTCGATCCGGGAAGTCTCCAGCTCCTGGAGCGTGAGAACGGCAGCACACCTGCCCGACTGGTCGGAACCTTCCAGCCGCCGCCGAATCTGGAACCCGGGGAGTACCTCCTGAGAATCACGCTGACCGGCCCCGGCGGCGCTTCCGGCACCAGCACAACGCCGTTCGTGATCGGGAGAAGGGCAGGTTGATCGCACGATGAACGTGACAAAGGTGTTGCCGCTCCTGCTGAGCGTCCTGCTGGCTGCTTCTCCTGCCCTGACCCGGACCGAGCCGACCTTCTCCGAGGTCGCCGACGTCGTGGTCGTGGAGGTCCCGGTCCAGGTGCTGCGCGACGACAAGCCGGTGCGCGGCCTGACCGCCGGGGACTTCGAGATCTGGGAGGGGAAGACGAAGCGCCCGGTGACGGGCTTCGAGGTCCTGGATCTCTCCGGCGCCGCGCCCACGGCGGGGCGTCCCGTCGGGACGCCGGTCACGGCCAGGCGCCACTTCCTGCTGCTCTTCGATCTCTCCTTCTCCGAGCCCCGGTCGCTCGTCAAGGCCCGCGACGCCGCCCGCGACCTGATGGCCGGCCTCCATCCGGCCGACCTGGTGGCGGTGGCGACCTACAGCACGACCAGGGGGCCGCAGCTCGCGCTCGGATTCACCCAGGACCGCGCCCAGGTCGAAGCGGCGCTGGAGACGATGTCCCGGCCCGAGATGTTCGACCGCGCGGCCGACCCGCTGCGCCTCATGGTCGAGCCCGGCGGACCGAGCTTCGCCCAGGCCCAGGCCAACTCCCAGGGCGCCACCCGCTCCACCATCGCCAAGGAAAACGATGCCGCCCTGATCAACGAGCAGTTGACCGCGATCACCCTGCAGGTCGAGCGCGGCGCCATGGAGCACAAGACCGCCGACGTGCTCACCATGACCCGTGGCTTTACCGAGTTCGCCCACAGGATGAGCGGCATCCAGGGGCGCAAGTACGTGGTCTATCTCTCGGAAGGCTTTGACAGCTCGCTGCTGTTCGGCACCACCGACGAGGGCCAGCTCGACCGCATGGCCCAGGCCGCCACCTCGGGGCAGATCTGGAACGTCGACGCCGGCATGCGCTACGGCAACACCCGGGCGACCAACGACCTGGAGCGGATGCTGGAGGAGTTCCGCCGCGCCGACTGCGTGATCCAGGCGGTCGACGTGGGCGGCCTGCGCGAGGGCGGCGAGCTGGGCAACCAGAAGGCCAGCGGCCAGAACAGCCTCTTCCTGCTCGCGGACGGCACCGGCGGCGAGCTGTACCGGAACTTCAACGACCTGTCCGCGGCCATGGGCGAGATGCTGGAGCGCACCAGCGTCACCTACGTGCTCGCCTTCCAGCCCGAGGACCTGAAGCGCGACGGTGAGTACCGCAAGCTGCGGGTCGAGCTGAAGGACGCACCCCGCGGCACCAGGGTGGTCCACCGCGCCGGCTACTACGGGCCGAAGCCGTTCGCCGAGCAGGCCCCGTTGGAGAGACTGCTGGAGGCCGGGCGCCAGGTGGTCGCCGGGCAGGAGGCGGGCACGATCCGCCCCTCGGTGCTCGCGGCGCCCTTTCGGTCGGACGGAGGCGCGGAAGCCTACGTTCCCGTGCTCATCGAGGTCAACGGCGAGAGGCTGGCGGGCGGCTCCCGGAGCGGCATCTTGCCGGCCGAGATCTACGTCTACGCCATGGATCAGGATGGCGCGGTCCGCGGCCACGTCACGCAGACGGTCGCCCTGGACCTGGCCAAGGTGGGTCCGGCCCTGCGCCGGAGCGGCCTCAAGTTCTTCGGCCACCTGGACCTGCCCCCGGGCGACTACTCGCTGCGGGTGCTGGTGCGCAACGGCCTCACCGGCGACACGGGCATGAAGGTCGTGCCGGTGAAGGTCCCGGCCTTTGCCCACGGTCCGCGGGTCCTGCTGACTCCCTTCTTCCCGGAGCCCACGGGCAAGTGGCTGATCGTCCGCGAGGCCACGCGGCCCGGCACGCGACAGGACACGCCGCAGGTGCCCTACCCGTTCATGATCGGCGAGGAGCCGTACATCCCGGCCTCGCTGCCGGTCCTCCGGGACGGCGAGGAGGCGCGCTTCTCCCTGGTCGGCTACAACCTCGGCGCCCTGGGCGCCGGAGAGCTGCGGATCGAGGCCCGCATCCTGACTCAGGATGGCCGCGAGGTCGGGCCGGCCGCGGTCGAGCTGGTCCGGCGCGAGGCCGGCGGCCCGGTAGCTCCCGATCGCCTGCTCGCGTCGTTCCGTCCCAAGGGACTGCAGCCCGGCGAGTACCGCCTTGTGATCACCCTGGCGGCGGAGACCACGACCACGCCGTTCGTGGTCGCGAACCTGCCCTGACCTGCGATCCTCAGGAAATCTTCAGGATTCCGGGAGCCGTGCGGGGAACTTCCTGGCGGCAGGCCCGGTCCAAATCCATAGACAAGAACAGATCCGGGGACAGCTCCCCGGCAGGAGGACTCCATGAGATCCATCCGACCGTTGCCGCTGCTCCTCATGGCGGCGGTGGCTGCTCTGACGCTGCCCGCCGTCCCATCGTTCGCCCAGGAGACCTTCTCCGAAGCCACCGAGGTGATCGCCGTCGAGGTGCCGGTGCAGGTGCTGCGCGACGGCGAGCCCGTCCGCGGCCTGACCGCCGCGGACTTCGAGGTCTACGAGGGGCGCAGAAAGCTGCCCGTCACCGGCTTCGAGGTCCTTGATCTCTCCGTGACCGAGGCGGCTCCCCCGGCAAAGGACGCGCCGCTGCGGCCTGCCACTCCGGTCGCGGCCCGGCGCCACTTCCTGCTCCTCTTCGATCTCGGCTCCTCCTCGCCCAAGTCGCTCGTCCACGCGCAGGAGGCGGCGCGGGACCTGCTCGACGGCCTCCACCCCGCGGACCTCGTGGCCGTGGCCACCTATCTCCCGTCCAAAGGCCCCGAGCTCGTCCTGGGGTTCACCGGCGACCGGGTCCAGGCCCGCAACGCCCTGGATGCCCTGGCCAGGCCGGAGATGATGAACTACAGACCCGACCCCCTGCGGCTCGTGCTCGGCGGCGGCAGCGGCATGGGTCAAGGACCGGCTGAAAGCGGCGGCGGCGGCCCGAACGGCGGCCAGGCGGGCGCGGATCGCCGGGAGATGCTCGCCAACGCATTCGACGACCCCGCCGCCACCGAGGTCCCGGGTCTCACCGCCTCCGTGAACCGCGCCGAGCGGACCAGCCAGAGGGCGGCCGTCACCGCTCTGGCCCGCTCCTTCGCGGACCTCGCGAAGACCATGGGAGGCCTCTACGGCCGCAAGTACGTGGTCCTCTTCTCCGAAGGGTTCGACAGCTCCGTCTATCAAGGCACCGCCAACGTCAACGAGCAGAACACCATGAGCGCCGAGTCGGCGCGGGGCGTCATCTGGGGCATCGATTCGGAGCAGCGGTACGGCAACACCGGGTCGGCCAACGACCTGGAGAAGATGCTGGAGGAGTTCCGCCGCGCCGACTGTGTGATCCAGACCGTGGACATCGGCGGCCTGCGCGAGCGGGGTGGCCCCGAAGCCCAGTTCGTCGGTGGCCGCGACAGCCTGTTCATGATGGCCGACAGCACCGGCGGCGAGCTGTACGAGAACTTCAACGACCTGTCCGCGGCCATGGGCCTGATGCTCAAGCGGACCAGCGTCACCTACGTCCTGGCCTTCCAGCCGGAGGGTCTCAAGCGCGACGGCTCCTACCACCGGCTGCGGGTCGAGATGAAGAACGCGGCCAAGGGGACGCGGGTGGTCCATCGCCCCGGCTACTACGCGCCGCGCCCGTTCGGGGAGCAGAACGCCACGGAGCGAGCGCTCCAGACCGCCCAGCAGGTGATCAGCGGCCAGGAGAACGGAGCGATCCCCACCTCGGTGCTGGCGGCGCCGTTTCACGTGGGCGACAGCGGCGGCGGGCAGGCCTACGTGCCCGTGCTGATCGAGGTGGACGGACCCTCGCTGCTGGCCGGCCAGCCCGCGGGCAAGCCGCTGCCGGCCGAAATCTACGTCTACGCCCTGGACTCCATGGGCACGGTGCAGGACTACTTCTCCCAGACCGTGGGCCTGGACCTCGCCAAGGTCGAGCCGGCGCTGCGCGAGAGCGGGCTCAAGTTCTTCGGCCACCTGGACCTGGGGCCGGGCGACTACTCGCTGCGGGTGCTGGTACGCAACGGCGCCACCGGCAACACGGGGCTGAAGGTGGCCGCGGTCCAGGTGCCGGCGTTCAACCCGGCGGACCCGGTCCTGCTCCCCGCCTTCTTCCCTGAGCCTGCCGGCAAGTGGCTGATCGTCCGCGAGGCGGT
>JANOCF010000364.1:0-14135 GCA_031412055.1 Holophagales bacterium
TGTGTTTGCGGTCGCCCTGGGCGGCGGCGTGCTCTCCGTGGCCTCGCTGGTGGGCTTCATCACTCTCTTCGGGATCGCGACCCGCAACGGCGTGCTTCTCGTCTCTCACTATCAGCACCTGATGAAAGAGGAAGGCTTGGCGCTTGCCGATGCGGTGGTCCAGGGCTCGCGCGAGCGGCTTGCGCCGGTGCTGATGACGGCCTTGACGGCCGGGCTCGCCTTGATCCCCTTGGTGCTCGCGGGCGGCGAGCCGGGCAACGAGATCCAGAGCCCGATGGCCCAGGTGATCCTCGGAGGGCTGCTCTCCTCGACCTTCCTCAATCTTGTCCTGGTGCCGGTGCTGTTCGCACGGTGGGGCGGAGGCGCCGCCCTGGAGGCGCCCGAGCCGGAGACAGGCGAAGCCCGGTACGTGGAGCGTCCCGCGGTCTGAAAGGAGCAGAAAATCATGGATCCAAATACCCACGGTGGAGGAGACGGGCGTACGGCGATCGTCCAGGCGATCAAGCACGCGGCCGGGCACGTGGCAGCGGGCCCCCTCCTCCTGGTAGCCGCGCTGCTGACGGGGATGCTGCTCTTCGCAGTCCCCGAGGCAAGCGCGCACGGCGTCTCTTCCAAGGATGCGCGATACCTGCTGTCACTGGATGGACCCGCCGTCATCCCTCTCCTCTATCTCGGCGCGAAACACATGGTGACCGGTTACGATCACCTCCTGTTTCTCGTCGGCGTCATCTTCTTCCTCTACCGCCTCAAAGACATCCTGCTTTACGTCAGTCTCTTTACGCTAGGTCATAGCCTGACCCTTCTAGGAGGGGCGCTGGGGGGCATTCAAGCCAGCGCCTACCTCGTGGACGCGATCATCGGGTTCTCGATCGCCTACAAGGCCTTCGAGAACATGGGCGGGTTCAAAGCATTGGGCTTTGAACCAAATACTCGGGTGGCGGTGTTCGTCTTCGGCTTGTTCCACGGATTCGGGCTTGCGACCAAGCTGCAGGAGTACTCCCTTTCCCGCAACGGGCTTGTCACCAACATCCTCAGCTTCAACGGTGGCGTCGAGATCGGACAGTTCCTTGCGCTGACAGCCGTCTTGCTCGCGCTGGGTTACTGGCGCACCCGTCCGGGCTACCTCCGGCATGCCTATGCCACAAACGCCGCGCTGATGACGGCCGGCTTTCTTCTCGCGGGCTACCAGCTCGCGGGCTATTTTCTGGTGGATCGATGACAACAAAGAATGATACGCACCCTGCGTCTCCTGCGGTGGACTCGCGGCCCACCCAGACGCCTCTTCCCCCGTCCATGTCGACACTGGTGAAGACCACGGCGATCTCGGTGGTGATCGCCGGCATCCTGCTGGTGACGATCATCCTTCCCGCGGAGTACAACCTGGATCCACTTGGAACGGGCCGTCTCCTCGGGCTTACGGAAATCTCTTCACCCACCGTGGAGGCGGTCGAGCTGTCCAACCCGGCGGCCGCCGGCTTGGCGCCCACTCAAAGCGGCCCTCTCGGCCAGTACCCCTCGGAGTTCAAGCTCGACGTCTTCGAAATCACCCTGCAGCCCTATGAGTACGTCGAGTACAAGTACCGCCTCGAGGAGCACGCGACGATGCTGTATTCCTGGACGGCCAGCGCCGCCCTGATCCAGGACTTCCACGGCGAGCGAGCCAGCGCGGGGAAAGGGGAGCAAGGACCATCAGAAGAACAGAGCTACGACAAACAGAATCGGAAGCAGGCCAACGGGAGCTTCACGGCGCCCTTTGCAGGCATCCACGGCTGGTACTGGGAGAATCCAGGCAGCGATCCGATCACCATCCGGCTGACCAGCTCAGGTTTCTACAGCGCCGCGTTGGAAATCCGGTCCGATCGCACACGCAGCAACCGCGATCTCAGGCCACTTGCCACGCTTTCTCCCTAGCCGGACCGCCCGGAAGGGACAACCCGTTGAACCAGAACCACTCGAAAGGGGAGCCAAAAATGACTCGACGACTCATGATGTTCACAATCCTTGCCCTCCTCCTGGCCGGAGCCCGGCCAGCCTTTGCTCATGGCGACTTCCGAATCATCGGCACGATCACCGGAGTAACGGCAACAACCCTCGATGTCAAGCAGACCAAAGACGGCAAGGTTATTTCGATGGCTATGAACAAGTCTGTTGCCGTGACTCGGGACGGAAAGCCTGTCCCCGTCTCAGAGTTGAAGACAGGCTCGAACGTCGTCGTTCAGGCTAGCGGCGACAGCTTGGACGGGCTTGAAATTGTGGAGATCAAGATTCTCCCGCCAGCCAAAGGGTAAGTCCTTCACCCCTCAGGACGGAGGATGCAAGCCTGCCAGGGCGCTCCTCCGTCGTCCCCTCAAAGCGAGGCGGCAAGACCGCCCCGGCTACGAGGGTGGGACGCCACATGCCTCGGGAGGTGGGTGCAGACGCACGATCACCACCCCGGGATCATCGCCATATCCGGGGCTGAAGAAGCCGCGCAAGGAGTCGCTCTCGAACAGAGCTCGCCGCTCCTCCAGGTAGGGGCGGTCCAGAACCAGGGTGTTGACCCCCATACCGCCCATCATGCAGAGGAGGCGATCGGAGGGAAAGTTCTGGTCCATGTCCGCCTGGTACATGGCGTATCCAGAGGGAAAGTAGCCCGAGTAGCCGTTGTGCAGCGGCCGATGGTGGTCGATCTGGGCGAACATCCGCCACGCCTCAACCTCGTAGTCAGACACGTGCAGCCCAAGCGGCAGCGGGACGTGCGCCACGATCCGCTTCCCCGGCTGCTTGCGCAACCAGGTCGTCCAGGCGGTGCGCGGGGTCGCGGGGGTCGGCACTAGAACGCCAGGAGACGCGAGGTTCTCGGCTGCCGCCAGGATTCCCAGGGCAAGAGCGAGAATCCTGCCGGTATTTCCGCGCCAGGAATAGAGACGGGCCAGGGCCAGCGCGGCCAGCGCCGCAAGCACCGCTTGGGAGATCGCCACGGCGCGGAAAGGGCTGCGCAGTGTGCTGAGGCCGGGCACCACCTCCCGCAGAGTGGCGAAGGGCCGCCAATCCCCGATCCTCAGGTTGAGACCGAGTGCGAGAAGCCCGCCACCCGCGGCGCAGACGAGAAGGCAGACGATCCAGAGCCTCCGCTCCCCCTGGCGCCAACCCAGCCAGGCTCCTGCCACCCCCAGACCGAGAAGAAGAAAACCGGGGAAGAGTCCCCCCGTATCCCCCGCATACGTGTCCTCGCGGGGCGGAAACGCGAGGCGGGAGGAACTTGGGCGGGTCGTGAAGTCCCGGGGCTGGGCCGAGAGGGCCGCCACGACCTCCTCGGATCGCGTGAATCCGTACTTCTCATGAAAGGAGCTGACCGTGCGGGCGATGGGCGAGAGAACGATGGCCCCGAGGATCGCCAGAGCGCCGAGCGTCGCGATCGACCGGGGGCGGAATTTCTGTTCCGCCAGCGCCACGATCCCGGCCAGGAGAAGAAAAGGCAGGCTCAGGAGCGCCATCTGCTGCCCCGCGAGGAACTGCGCGGCGAACGACAGGACCGCCAGCGCGGCGGGTCGCCACCCGCCCTTCTCTCCAAAGCGAATCAGGGCTGCGACCGCCCAGATCGTGCCGAAGAATGGGAGCACCGGGAGCACCCCCAGGACCTTGGCGGTATAGGGCAGGGTGACGCCGGCGAGCGCCGCGAGGAGGGCCGCGCCGCGCGGCGAACCGAGCGCCCGCGCCAGGCTCCTGGTGGCGAGACCGTTGCAGACCAGGGTGAACAGAATCGCCAGGTTGTAGATCGCGGCCGGCGGAGCCCCCATCCACCAGAGAGGCGAGAGGGCGACGCCCTGCAGGAGCAGAGGCTCCGAGAAGGTGAAAGTGCCTTGGAGCGGATGGAAGATGGGAGCGTTCCAGAGCCCGAGAAAGCCGTGCGGCACGCGATCCGCGTCCCACCACAAGGTCCACAGATTGAACAGCGGGACGGTGGCCTCATGCTCGGTCCCCAACGGCAGAGCGCCGGCGATGGAAGGCAGGAGGGGCCAGGTGGCCACGATGGCCGCCAGCAGGCAGACGACGAAAGGGACGAGGCGGCGCAGCAGGGGATGGAGGGTCATAGAGAGGGGGTCCAGGTGCGTCGGAGGGAGATCATTGCCACTCCGACGCACGCTGGATTGAGGCGAAAGACTACTACTCGGCGAGGGACCGCGTCACGTCGGAAATCGCGTCGTCCAGGCTGGCGCCCGCGAGATGCATGGCGAAGCCGTCCTTGGCCGCCGGAACCAGACCCTTGTGGGTCACTTCATAACGGCCGGCCGGGGAGACCACCAGGTAGGTGCCGTCCTGGCGCGGGGTCAGGAACATCAGGTAGGAGTGGCCCACCTTGTAGCTCGGATCCTCGTCGAAGCGGTTGTGCTCGTTGCCGTTCTGGAAGAGGACGAAGGTCTCGTTTACGCCGAGAGAGCCCTTGCGGCTGCCGACGACGTCGAAGGTCACCCGCTGCGTGGGGATGCGGCTCACGTAGCCGTCCTTCTGACGGTTCACGATGGGGTCGCCGTCGGCCACGGCGGCCACCGTCGCGAAGACGATCTCGGTCGCCAGGCGGGAGGTCTCACGGAGCGTGCGGGGGTTGTTGGCCCACGTAGCGTGGAAGCGGGCCGCGCCCGCCTCGGGTCCAACCGTCGGGTGGGCCGGGTTGGCGGAGAACCGGTTGGCGTACATCGAGCCGATGTCGCTGACGTTGTGGGAGACGGGCCTGTAGGCGTTGGTAATGCTGTACCAGTAGCCAGCGCCCATGCAACCGCCGTCATTGGAGTGATCGAGGCCGAAGGCGTGGCCGATCTCCTGGCAGTGGACGCCGCGGGCGGAGGTCGAAGTCGAGGAGTAGTAGTAGGTGTTGACCTGCGCGGTCGCACGGAGGATGGTGCAGCCACTGTAGTTGGTGATGCTGGCGAGACCGCCCCAACCAGTGGCGCCGGAGTTGGCGTTGAAGACATAGACCTCTTCGCCCGAGCTGACCGAGGAGATATTGAGGATGGTCATGCTGTTCCAATCGTTGATCGCGTTGCTCGCCTGGGTCCCGCCTGAGGCATTGCGGATCTTCACATTCCGGTCCGCCTGAATCCAGCAACCCCACTGGTGCGCCTGCGCAGCCTGCCCCGCAAGCCCGGCGATGAGCAAACCGCCAGCAATAAACAGTGATTTCCTATTCATGATCGTTGTCTCCGTCTTGACGTATCCACGTCAAAAAAAGGTTGACTCTCGCGCCCCACTTTGCAACAGGGGGCACTCCTACACACCCGGCTCCACTACGCCATACGGCGGTGGAACCGCTGAACACCTTCTGACTCCCACCGTCTTCTTGACGTCCTTCTCCGAAATCAGCGCACGCCTGGCGCACGCTCAGAGTTAACGTCTAGAAAGGACGACTTACTGGCCTTCAGAAATTCTTAATCAACTTCCGAGCCTTCGAGCTTGTCCTCGGTTACCCTCACTGTTACTTCTACTAGTGGTGGTGCACCGGTTGGGAATAACGGGACATGCTCAGCTCTTGTTTTTGAGATTTTATTCTCGGCGCTCAGGCGCGCCCCGCGTAGACGCGGTAGGCGCCGGTCTCGCGAAGCTTTTCCAGGAAGGGCGCGCGCTCGAGGGCGCCGCTCGCCTCCTTGTCGAAGGCGTAGTTCAGGTAGGCGGCGTGGAGGTCGCGGGGGTGCTCTCTAAGCGAGCGCTCGACGTTCTTGAGCACCTGCTCGACCACCCGGAGCCCGAAAGGGGTGTTGAAGAAGAGAAGGAGCGGCCCGGACGGGAGTGGATAGAGCGCCGCATCCATGCAGACCGTCTCCAGGTCCCGGCACTTCCGGGTTGGACTGGTGTAGACGGTGGCGTTCCGCTCCGCGATGCGGCAGAGGTCGGGGGAGAACTCGACGCCCACGGCGCGGCGGAAGGGGTGCTCTGAGGCGTAGAGGAGAGTCGCGCCCTTGCCCGAGCCGTAATCGATGAAGGTGTAGCCCCGGAGGTCGATGTCCAGGGAGGCGAGGATCTCCTCGAAGATCGCCTGCGTCGTGGGGCCGTAGCGGGTCCCCACGTCGGCGTTGGGGCTGTCGATCGCGAGGTCGCTCAGGTAGACGACTGCCGCCGTGTCGGTGCCATGCCTGCGGTCGAACTCCCGCTGCACCATGCGCCGTCGCCGCTCGGGTCCGCGCTCGCGGATCAGCTTGGCCGGCTGCTGCAGGCAGAGCTGCAACGTGCCGGCAAAGCCCCGAAGCTGGATCGACTTGCGGATCTTCCTCTGGATGCTCCTCGCGGCGGCGAGCATGGTTTCATTGTACTTCTTCAACTACTCCCGCCAATTTACTCCCGGAAGATCACCTCGGTGCCCGGCTGAAGGTGCTGCGCCAGGAACAGGGCGTCCCAGTTGGTCAGGCGAACGCAGCCGTGGCTCGACGTATAGCCGATCGTGTCCGGTACGGCGGTGCCGTGGATGCCATGGTGCGGCTTCGAGAGCGACATCCAGACCAGTCCCACGGGCGAGTTCGGACCCGGAGGCAGGTTGGCTTCGGGCTTGTCGTCGGAGACGTCCGCGAACAGCTTCGGCTGATAGTGGAAGGTGGGCTCGGGATGGATGCCCGTGACCTTGAGCGTGCCGGTCGCGGACGGGTCGTACTTGGAGCCCAGCGTGGTCGGGAAGTGGTAGAGGATGTGCCCCTGCGCATCCAGCGCCTGCAGGTAGAAGCCCCGCTTGGAGATCATGAGCCTGGCGACCTTTCCGGCGGCTCTCTGCTGGCCCGGAGCCTGGCCCGGTGCTTGTGCCTGCGCCTGGACGACCTCGGCCTGAGGAGCCCCCTGGCGGTTGGCCGCCGGGGTCGCCTGCGCGCCGCTGCGGCTCTTGACCTGGTCGGCCTCCATCTGGGGGACGGCCGGCAGCGCGAGCGCCGTGCCGGGCGTCAGGCTGGCGAAGTCGACCTGCGGGTTGAGCTTCTGGATCAGCTCGGGGGTGGTGTGGCCGCGCTCGGCGTACAGCTCCAAGGCGGAGGCGTAGCAGAGGCACTCGAGCTTCTCCTGCTCGTAGGGGTCGTCCGGCACGGGGACGAACGGTCCCTTCAGGTCCTCGGGGGTCGTGCTCACCTGGGCGACGAGCTCTCCCGGACCTGCGGCGCGGGCGAGCGCGTCCCAGGTGGCCCGGTCGACCTCGCCCGTGGGGTTCAATCCCTGGGCGAACTGGAACCAGTAGACCGCCTTCTCGGTGTTCTTGCCCCAGTGGCCGTCGATCACGCCCGGCGAGAAGCGGGCACGGTCGAGGAGGATCTGCACCTTCAGGGCGCCGGGCCCCGCGCCGTCCCGGGCCACGGGCAGCTTCGGAGCACCGCGGAGCGTGGCCGGGGAGATCTGTTCGAAGGTCTCGGTGGAAACCGGCCGGGCGCCCGGGGGCGCTCCGGCCGATCCCCCTTCGGCGCCCGGCGGGGGAGGGCTCTCCATGCCGGTGGTCAGCGGGGGCTCGGCGGTCGTGCCTGGAGCGGGCGCGGGAGCCGTCTGGCCCATGCGCTCCAGGCGGTCGCGCTCGGCATACTCGCGCCAGGCTGGATCGAGACGCCCTTGATCCAGGGTTGCGGAGTCGTACTCGGCAGCGCCGATCGGCACCGCGAAATCGTCCTGGGCCTGAGGCTGCCGCTGTGCCGAGGGGGCCGGCGTCTCGGCCGGCGTCTCGTCGGTCGCGTCCTCGTAAGAGCAGGCGCCCAGGAAGAGCGCCAAAGTCATGGGAAGAAGAAGGATAGGGATTCGTCGTTGCATGTTTTTCCTCCAGGCCCAATGGACGGCCTTCTAGGGCAGGAAGCCGCTCCGGTCGAAGAAGCCGGGCAGGTCGCTGCTGGTCGGTCCGGCGCCGGGGAGCAGGTAGTACTTGGTCTCGCCCGTGTCGATCTGCTGGACCCAGACCTCGGTCTGCGTGGTGTTGAGCTTGACCAGGGTCGGCCACAGGAAGCCGTTGGGCTTGGGACCGACGACGCGGACGAGGACCTCGGTGCGGGTGGGGACCGCGCCGCTGACGCAGAGGGTCTCGTCGAGGCAGTCGTTCTGCTTCGCGCCGGCCCGGTCGCCGATCTGGACCTTGAAGCGGAAGTTGGGGATCTCGGGGGTCGTCAGGAAGGGGCCGGCGGGCAGCGGGGGAGTGGTGCAATCCAGGGAGAGCGTGTAGCTGCCGGTCTCCTTGGCTCCCGCCGAGGTGGCGGCGATGCGCCAGGCTCCGGTGGCTCCGAGGGTATGGTTGATGGTCAGGCTGGATCCGCTCGCGTCCTGCTGGTCCACGAGGTCCTGGGGATCGAAGAGGAGCAAGGAAGGGTCGAACACACTGGAAGTCATCGTGATCGTCACCTGCTGCCCCGCGGCGCCGTAGAACGTGTAGAAGTCGGCCCAGGACTCCTCGTCCACGAAGCACTCGGTGGCGTCGAGGGAGGTCTTCCTCGACTCTCCGCAGAGCAGGGTCTGGGGGACGCATTTGTGGACGGCGCTTGCCGCCGACGGGAGCAGGGGGGCGAGCAGCAGCGCGCTGAGCAGGAGCGGGCTCGGTCGGTTCATGCGGGGTGGTCTCCTTTCTGAGACGGACGAGATTCAGCCAAATACAGCGATGCTTCGCTTTGAAGCAAGAATCCCGCCAGAAAGGGAGCTTTGAGCTTCTACGCCGTCGCCCGCTGCGGCTCGGGCTGGACCTCTTCCATCTGCACGGAGACCAGCTTGGAGACGCCCTTCTCTTCCATGGTCACGCCGTAGAGCGTGCCCGCCACTTCCATCGAGAGCTTGTTGTGGGTGATGACGATGAACTGCGTGTTCGCCGACATCTCCCGCAGCAGGTCCACGAAGCGGGTGGTGTTCACGTCGTCCAGCGGCGCGTCCACCTCGTCCAGGATGCAGAAGGGCGAGGGCTTGGTCCGGAACAGCGCGAAGAGCAGGGCGATGGCCGTCAGCGCCTTCTCGCCGCCCGACATCAACATCAGGTTCTGCAGGCGCTTGCCCGGCGGGCGCGCCAGGATCTCGATGCCGCTCTCCAGCATGTCGTCCTCGTCCAGGAGCCGCATCTCGGCCTCGCCGCCGCGGAACAGCCGGGCGAAGGTCTCGCCGAAGTTCTTGTTGACCTCCTGGAAGGTGACCAGGAAGCGCTCTCCGGAAGCCTCGTTGATCTCCTTGATCGTCTTGCGCAGGCTCTCCACCGAGTCGGCCACGTCGGCCCTCTGGGTGGTCAGGAACTGGAAGCGCTCCTCCTGCTCGTCGTGCTCCTGCACGGCCAGCAGGTTCACCGGTCCGAGACGTTCCAGCGCGGCCTTGGTGCGGGCAAGCTCGGCTTCCATTTCCGCCAGGTCGGCCGGCAGCTCCATCGGCTGCTCCTGCTGCTCTTCCTGGGTTGGCAGCGCCCTCTCGAAGTGCTCGTGGAAGGTCAGCGCCAGGTGCTCGGCGTCCTTGCGCAGGGCGGCGTGGGCGATCCGGTGCTCCTCGACCTCGGCCCGGACGGTGTCGCGCCGCTCGCGGGTCTGCTGGATGGTGCCCTCCAGCTTGCGGATCTCCTCGCGCCGCTCGTCCAGGCGCTGCTGCTGCTCCAGGACTCCGTCCTCGGCTGTGGACCGCCGCTCCAGCGCGGACTGCAGCTCCTCTTCGGCCTTGACGATGGCGGCTTCCAGCTCTCTCCGGCGGGCGGCGAGCTTGTCCGCGTCCTCCCGCCAGAGGGCCACCTGGCGCTTGCCGCGATCGATCTCGGCCTTGAGGCGCGACTCCTCGCGGTCGTGGGACTCCAGGCGCTCGTCGAGCAGCTCGAGGCGGCCCCGCCGGCCGGCGCTCGCGGTGCGCAGCACTTCGCGGGAGCCCTTGGCCGACTCCAGCTCGGCCTGGGCACGGTCGAACGCCTCCTGGAGGGAGGTGTTGCGCTCCTCGGCGGCGGTCAGCTCGTCCTGCTGCTGCTGCCGGCGCAGGGTCACGCGCTCGATCTCGCGGGCGATCTCCTGCTGCTCGGTGGCGAGGGTCTCCTGCTCGGTCAACAGGCGGCGGTGGCGGGTGGCGGCGTCCTCCTGCCGGGCGCGATGGACCGCGAGCTCCTGCCGGAGCTGGCCCACCTCTCCCTGGAGCCGGTTCGACTCCTTGGCCAGGTTCGCCCGCTCGGCCACCAGACGCTCCAGCTCGCTGGTCGACTCCTTGAGCTGACGCTCCAGGTCGGGGATCGACTTCGCCAGCGTCGCCAGCTCGCTCTCGCGCTCCAGCACTCCCGGCGTGGCCACCTCGCCCTCGACGTGGAAGGTGCCGGCCTGCACCCAGACGCCCTCGCGGCTCAGGAAGGCGTAGCCGGGATGAAGACGCGCCAGCCGCTCGGCGTCGGCCGCCGTGCGGACCAGGAACGCGGGCGGGAGGGCCGCGGCCAGCTCCTCGGGCAGGGCGAGAGCCTCGCCCACGGAGAGGATGACCGACGCGTCGGTGACCATCGGGGCGACCGGTTCTTCTGAGCCGTCGCCAGCAGGCCGGCGCTCGACGAGCACCGCGGCGGAGCGGCCGGCCAGGGCCTTGGCCAGATCTCGGGCCGAGGCGCCCGGCTCCAGCACGACCGCGTCGGCCAGGCTGCCCAGGTAGACGTCCAGGCTCCGCTCCCAGCCTTCCAGCGCCTTGGCCTGGCCCGCGAGGTAGGACGGCTGGGCGAGACCGGCCGCGGTGAGCGCCTTCTCCAGGGCGGCGCGGCGCTGGGCGTGGGCGCGGGACAGCTCGGCGAGGATGCGCTGGCGCTGGCGCGAGCCCGAGAGCTGGTCCTCCAGGCCCCGCTTGCGCTCCGACGCCTCGGCCTCGCGCCGCAGGGTCACCTCCAGGGCGGAGGCCACGCGCTCCTGGTCGGCCGCCTTGGTGGTGAGGGCGCTGTCGGTGGTCTTGACCTTCTCCTGGGCCATGGCGAGGTTCTCGCCGGCCTGCTTCAGCTCGTGCGCGTGCTGGGCCAGCTCCTGCTCGAGGTGATGACGGCGGAAGTTGCCGCGCTCCAGCTCGATCTGGGCCTGCTGCACCCGCTGCCGGAACGCGCTGATGCCGTTGACGGCCGCCGCGAGCTGGCCGCGGACGGCGTCGACCCGGGCGACCACCTGTTGCAGGTCGCGCTCGGCCGAAGCGATCTGGCGCTCGTCGGCTTCGACGGCCTGGGCGGCCTGCTGGCGCTCTTCGACCATCTCCAGGCGGCGCTCCTGCAGCGTTTCCAGGCTGTCCTCGTGCGCCTGGATCTCGGCCTCGCGGCGCTCGGCCATGCCGCGGTCCTGCTCGGCGCGCTCCACGATGTCCTTGACGTTCTGGCGGTTGGCCTTGAGGAACTCCTGGCGCCCCTCGATGGTGGCGGCCAGCTCCGAGACTCTCTGGTGGCGCTCGGCCATGGCCCGGGCCAGGTCGTCGAGCCGCTGCCGGCCCTGGGCCAGGGCGGCCTCGTCGCGGTGAAGGTCGGCGGCGAGCCCCGCCTCGCGCGTGCTGGCCTCCTCGATCCGGGACCGCAGCTCGTGCAGGCGGGCGGAGAGGGTGGCCCAGCGGCCGGTGAGGACCTTCTCCAGCAGCTCGCGGTACTCGACCTCTTTCTCCTGGTAGCGCCGCGCCGAGCTGGCCTGGCGCTTGAGGGAGCGCAGGGCGCGCTCGACCTCGGAGATGACGTCGTCCAGGCGGAGCAGGTTGGCCGTTGCCTCCTGGAGCTTGACCTCGGCCACGCTCTTGCGCGCCTTGTAGCGGGTGATGCCCGCGGCCTCCTCGATCAGCTTCCGGCGCTCCTGCGGCTTGCCCGAGAGGATCATCCCGATCTTGCCCTGCTCGATGACCGAGTAGGCGCGGATCCCCAGGCCGGTGTCCATGAGGAGATCCTTGATCTCCTTCATGCGCACCACCTTGCCGTTGAGCCGGTACTGGCTGTCGCCGCCCCGGAAGACGCGGCGGCCGATGGTGATCCGGCCGTCGTCGGCGCCCGGGAAGGCGCTCCCGGTCTCCAGCGTCAGGGTGCACTCCGCCATGCCGAGCGGCTTGCGCTGCTCGGAGCCGTTGAAGATGACGTCCTCCATCGTGCCGCCGCGCAGCGACTTGGCGCTCTGCTCGCCCAGCACCCAGGTCATGGCTTCGGACAGATTGCTCTTGCCGCAGCCGTTGGGGCCGACGATGGCGGTGATTCCGCCCGCGAAATCGACGCGGACCGGATCGACGAAAGACTTGAAGCCGGAGATCTCGAGGCGTTTGACTTTCAGCATGTTGTTTGTGCCCCTGATGGTCGGGGGCAGAATATCAGAGCGTCCCATCGCGCCACAAGCTGTGGGGAAGTCTGGAAGGTAACCACTAGATGTGGTATGGGTCTTCGAATCTCCCCGGGGACTTGCTACACTCCGCTCGCATGAATGACGCCGCTCTGCTCGCCGCTCTCGCCGGTCTTCTCGCCGGGCTGACCCATGCCCTGGCCGGGCCGGACCACCTGTCCGCCGTGGCACCCCTGGTGGTGGGGGAGCGGCGCAGCGGCTGGGGCACGGGGCTGCTCTGGGGGGCCGGCCACAGCCTCGGGGTCTGGGCCATGGGCGTCCTGGCGCTGACCCTGCGCGATGTGCTGCCGCTGGAGCAGGTCTCGTCCTGGAGCGAGCGGATGGTCGGGGCGGTGCTGATCGCCGTCGGTCTCTGGGGTCTGCGCAAGGCGTTCGTCCCCAGGCTTGAGGAGGAGGCCCATGCGCACGCGCATCCTCCGCGCGCCCGCTACGCCCGCTGGACCGCGCTGTGGATCGGCGGCATCCACGGCCTGGCCGGCAGCTCGCACATCCTGGGCCTGTTCCCGGCCCTTGCCCTGCCCTCGCGCGCGTCGTCGCTCGCCTACATGTTCGGCTTCGGCCTCGGGGCGGTCGTCGCCATGGTGGCGTTCGCCTCGGTGCTGGGCTTCGCCTCCCTCCGGCTCACCGCCAACGGCGGACGCGGTTACCAGGCCCTTCTCGGCGGCGCTTCGGCCGCGTCCATCGTCCTCGGCGGCTTCTGGCTGATCTCCTGACGTCCGTTTGGAGCTGATCTTGCAGTCTGGGATCACTCGGCGCGACCTGTTCCTGCTCGGCCTGGCGGTGTCCGCCTGCCAGGCCTGCCGGGCTCCGCGCCGGAGGGAGGAGACATCGATGAACTCTGCCAGCCGGGAGGCGACCGAGGCGCGGCTGCTGACCCGCCCCGGAAAGCCGACGCCGGCACCGAAGGCGAAGCCGGGCCTTCACGAGCTCGGCCTGGCGCCGCGCCGCGACGGTGTCCTCTACATCCCCCAGGGGTACCGGGAGGACCATCCCGCGCCGCTGGCCGTGATGCTGCACGGGGCCGGCGGGTCGGCGCGGGGCGCCCTCGAACCCTTCCGGCAGCTCGCGGACGTCGCGGACGCTGCCGGCCTGATTCTTCTCGCCACCGACTCCCGCGGCCGGACCTGGGACGTCATCCTCGGGGGCTACGGCCCGGACATCGATTTCCTCGACCAGGCCCTGGAGCTGACCTTCTCCCGTTGCGCGGTGGACCCGAAGCGGATCGCTGTGGAGGGCTTCTCGGACGGCGCCTCCTACGCCCTGTCGCTCGGGGTCACCAACGGCGACCTGTTCAGCCACGTGATCGCCTTTTCGCCCGGCTTCATGGTGCCCCAGGAGCCGCGGGGCAAGCCCCGGATCTACATCTCCCACGGCAAGGGCGACCGGGTCCTGCCCATCGACTCGTGCAGCCGCCGGCTCGTTCCGAAGCTGCGCCGCGCGGGCTACGATCCCCTGTACCGCGAGTTCGACGGCCCCCATACCGTCCCCGAGGAAATCGCCCGCGAGGCGCTGGATTGGTTCACGGCGGGATAGAATACGCGGAAGGCTATACGGCGCCCCAGGAGGTTTTTTCCCATGCGTGCCATGCGTGAGGTCGTGCGACAACTGTCCGCCGCCCTGCGGTCCCTGTCCCGCCAGCCGGCGGTGATGCTGCCCGCCGTGCTGACGCTGGCCCTCGGCATCGGCGCGATCACCGCCCTCTTCGCCTACCTGGCCTACATGCTGTGGCCGACGATGGCCGCGCCGGAGCCCGGGCGCGTGGTCGACAGCGTCAGCGCGACATTCGTCCAGTCCTCACCGCTGCCTTGTGAGACGATCGCGCGCCGGACGATGGTGAGCTTGGGCTCCGCCTTCTGATCGCCGGTGTCGAGGCGCGCATCGTAGAGCGGG
>JANOCF010000365.1:0-5215 GCA_031412055.1 Holophagales bacterium
CGTTCCCCTCCTCGTCGAGACCCTGGACGAATTGACGATTCTCCACGCGGTGCCGGTGCTCATGCGCGAGATCGTCGACGGGGCGCGACGCAAGGGGACGGGACACCGGCTGCGGCAGGTCTTCATCGGCGGAGACGCCGCGCCGGCCGATCTGCTGGCCGACATGCACCGGGCCTTTCCGGCGGCGCAGCTCTTCGTGATCTATGGCCCCACCGAGGCCGCGATCATCTGCTCGCAATACGTGATTGATCCAGCGGAGCCCGTGACGCCGATACTGCCGCGCGCCCTCCTGGGCAGGCCCCTTTCCGGCGCTCTCCTGGATGTGCGGGACCGGAACGGCATGCTGGTTCCGATCGGCGTGCCCGGCGAGCTATGGATCGGCGGAGCCGGTGTGGCTCGGGGTTATCTCCACCAGCCGGACCTCACGGCGGAGAAGTTCGTCACCCTGGAGGGGCGGCGCTGGTACCGCTCCGGAGACCTCGCCCGGCGCCTGCCGGATGGATCTCTCGAATTCCTCGGGCGCGTCGACCAGCAGGTCAAGGTGCGCGGGTTCCGCATCGAGCTGGGCGAGATCGAGGAGGTGCTGACCCAGCACCCGGAGGTGCGGCAGGCCGCCGTGATCGCGATCGGGGAGGGGAGCACCCGTCGCCTTGCTGCGTTCATCGTCCCCGCGGAGCCAGCCGGTCTGAGAGATCACCTCGCGGCCCGGCTGCCGGACTACATGATCCCCTCGTCGTTCACGGCGATCGACGCGCTGCCCCGGACGGTGAACAACAAGCTGGACCGGCGCGAGCTGGAGAAGAGGGTGCCCGAGAGGACCGCGACGGGGGCGGCGGAGGGTTGGGTCTCGCCCCGGACACCGACCGAGGTCGCCCTGGCCGCGATCTGGTCCGAGGTGCTCGGGGTCGAGCGGGCGGGGCTCCGCGACCACTTCTTCAATCTCGGCGGGCACTCCCTCATGGCGATGCGGCTCCTCTCCCGCGTGGCCGGCGAGCTCGGTGTGGAGCTGCCGTTGCGAGCGGTCTTCGAGGCTCCGGTCCTGGAGTCCATGGCGGCCCGGATCGAAGCGGTCCGCGCCGCGGGAACGGGCCTCCTGGTGCCGCCGATCCTGCCGGTCGACCGCAGTGGGAATCTCCCGCTGTCTTTTGCCCAGGAGCGCCTCTGGTTCCTGTACCAGCTCGAGCCGGAGAGCTTTTTGTACAACACCTCCGCGGCTCTCCGGTTGGACGGCCCGGTCGACGTCGGCGCGCTTCGGACGAGTCTGAGCGAGATCCTCCGCCGGCACGAGGTGCTGCGCACGACCTACACCAACGGGGAGAACGGAGCCGTGCAGCGCGTCATGGAGCCCGTGGAGGCCGCTCTGCCGGTGATGGACCTGCGCGGCCTGCGCGGATCGATCCGGGAGGCCGAAGCGTTGCGGCTCGTTCAGGAGGAGGATCGCCTCCCGTTCGATCTCCATCAGGGTCCCGCGGCCCGCTTCCGGCTCCTGCGGCTCGACGAAGACGCCTGGATCCTCCTGCTTTCCGTTCATCACATCGCGAGCGACGGCTGGTCCACCGGCGTGCTGATCCACGAGCTGGCCGAACTGTACAGCGGGCATGCTCTGCCGGAGCTTCCGATCCAGTACGGAGACTTCGCCGTGTGGCAGCGCGGTCTCGAGGGGGAGGAAGGAGCGGTCCTGGATCGTCTGCTCGGACACTGGCGGCAAGCCCTTGCCGGCGCTCCCGCCCGCATCGATCTGCCGGCCGACCGGCCGCGGCCCCTGGTGCAGCGCTACCGCGGCGCCACGCGCCCGCTGAACATTTCGGCCGGGCTGCTCCACGACGCCGAGACCCTGAGCCGGAAGCTCGGCGCCACGCTCTTCATGACCCTGCTCGCCGTCTTCCAGGTCGTGCTCCACCGGGTGACGGGCCAGGACGACCTGCTGGTCGGCACGCCCACGGCGGGCCGCAACCGCCGGGAGACGGAAGGGCTGATCGGCTGCTTTCTCAACACTCTCGTCCTGCGCGGGCGGCTGGACCGGGAGCGCCGCGAAGAGATCACCTTCCGCGAGCTGGTGGGCCGTGTCCGCTCCGTGGCCCTGGACGCCTACGCCTACCAGGACCTGCCGTTCGAGAAGCTGGTCGAAGACCTCCACGTGGAGCGCAGCCTCGGCCACAACCCGCTGTTCCAGGTCCTCTTCACCCTGCAGAACGCTCCCATGGAGGACCCGGCGCTGCCCGGCATCGCCGTCTCGCTGGTTGAGACCGACTGGGACGTCGCGCTCTTCGATCTAAGCCTGGGACTGGGCGAGTTCCGCGGCGAGATCCTCGGGGGCCTGCAGTACAACGTCGACCTGTTCGACACCTCGACCATCGACCGCTGGGCCGAGCACTTCCGGATCCTTCTGGAAGCGGCCGTCCAGGACCCGGACCAGACCCTTCGCGGCCTGCCCCGGTTGACAGAGCCGGAGCAACGGCAGATCCTGGCCGATCCCGAGCCCTTGGAAGACGAGGAGCTGCGGACCCGTGCCCGCCGCGCCCGCATTACCGGCCGCGAGGAGGAGCTGGCCGAGCGGCGCTCCGGCCTCTCCGAGCAGAAGCGGGCGGCGTTGGAAAAGCTGCTGCGGGCACGGGTGAAGCCGAAGTGACTCCTCCCCGGGTACGTCCCAGTTTCGCCTCTTGAGCGCACCCAGACTAACAAGGGCCGACGCCCGGGAAGAGAATCAAGGAAGCGAATGAAGGAAGACACGCTGCAGACCCGCGTCGCGGAGCGGGAAGAAGGGATCGAGGAGAAGCGCTCCGGCCTCTCGGACACCAAGCGTGCCATCCTCGCAAAGCTGATGCGGGCCAAGGCCGCCAAGCTGTCGGCGGAGGAGCCCGCGCAGGCCACCATCCCGCGACGCCCGCGCCACGAGGCTGACGGCCCGGCCGCGCTGTCCTTCGGCCAGGAGAGGCTCTGGTTCCTCGACCGCCTGGAGCCCGGCACCTATCTCTACAACGTGACCATCGCCCTGCGCCTCGACGGCGAGATCGACCTGGACGCTCTCCAGCGCAGCCTGAGCGAGGTGAGGCGCCGCCACGAGGTGCTGCGGGCCACCTTCCCGGAGATCGACGGCGGCCCGAAGCAGGTCGTGACCCCTCCGGCACCGCTTCCTCTGCCGATCGCCGATCTCACCGGGCTCGGTGCGCTTCCCGGCGGCCGGCTGGAGAGCGAGACCCTGCGGGTAATCGCGCTGAACGACCATCTCTCCTTCGATCTCGAGCGCGGACCGATGATGCGCGGCGTGCTGGCACGGCTCGGCGAGTCCTCCTGGGCGCTGCTGCTCCTGTTCCATCACATCGCCTGCGACGGCTGGTCCTTCGGCATCCTCCTGCGCGAGCTGTCCATCCTGTACCCGGCTTTCGTCGGAGGCTCCCAGGGGACACCGTCGCCGCTGCCGGAGCTGCCCATCCAGTACGCCGACTATGCCGCGTGGCAGCGCCAGAGGTTGCAGGGCGACGCCCTCGCCGCCGAGATCGACTGGTGGCGCAGGGAGCTGGACGGCGCGCCCACGAGCCTGGAGCTGCCTGCAGACCGTCCCCGCCCGGCGGTGCCCACGATGCGCGGCGAGAACGTCATGTTCAGCCTCCCTCCCGAGGTGGGGATCGCGATGACGGCGCTCCGCCAGCGCGAGGGCGCGACCTCGTTCATGCTCCTGCTCGCCGTCTTCCAGATCCTTCTCGGGCGCTACAGCGGCCAGGACGACCTGCTCGTGGGGTCTCCCATCACCGACCGTCCCCGGCCCGAGACCGAGGCGCTGATCGGCTTCTTCGTCAACATGCTGGTGCTCCGCGCGCGCCTCGCCGGGCCGCGGACCTTCCGCGAGCTTCTGGCCCGCACCCGCGAAACCGTCCTGGGTGCCTTCGCTCACCAGGAGGTCCCTTTCGAGAAGCTGGCGGACGAGCTGGAGCAGGAGCGCGACCTGACGCGCAACGCGCTCTTCCAGGTCTCCTTCTCGCTCCTCAACACTCCCGGATCGAACGTCCTGGAGCTTCCGGGGCTGACCATGGCGCCGATCGAGTTCGAGGCCACGGCCGCGAAGTTCGACCTGACGCTCGGGCTGGGGGAAATCCCGGAGGGAGGGCTCGAGGGCGGGATCCAGTACAACGCCGACCTGTTCGATCCCGTCACCGTGGAGCGGCTGCTGGGCCACTTCCGCAACCTGCTGGAGGGAGTGCTCGCCGGCCCCGACCGGAGCCTGGAGGAGATCTCGCTGCTCAGCGCGGAAGAGCGGCGCCAGCTCCTGACGCAGTGGGGCGACCATACCGGACCCTTCGACCACACCCCCGTGTACCGGCTGTTCGAGCGTCACGCCGCGCAGGACCCCGAGGCGCTGGCCGTGGTCTTTGCTGAGAACCGGCTCAGCTATGGCGAGCTGGACCGCCGGGCCGACCGCGTCGCCAACCGGCTGCGGCGCCTGGGAGTGGGACCGGAGGCGGTCGTGGCCGTCTGCCTGGAGCGCTCCCCGGAGCAGGTCGTGGCGATACTCGGGGTGCTCAAGTCCGGCGGCGCCTATCTCCCTCTCGATCCGTCGAACCCGCTGGAGCGCCTGTCCTACACCCTGCGCGACTCCGGGGTCGGCCTGCTCCTGACGAGCGCGGACATGGCGTCAGAACTTTCGGAGGGCGCCGGCGTGCCGGTAAGCGCTCTCACGCTTGATTCCATCGACAGGGAGGCGGCGGGGGAGAGTGAGGCAAGGCTGGAAGGCGACGCCGATCCGGTCGATCCCGAAAGTCTCGCCTACGTCATCTACACCTCCGGCTCGACCGGCAATCCCAAGGGCACGGAGCTGCGGCACTCGGGCCTCTCCAACCTGGTGAGCTGGCACCGGCGAGCCTATGGGTTGACCCCGGCCGACCGCTGCACGCTGCTGGCCGGCCCCGGCTTCGACGCCTCCGTCTGGGAGCTCTGGCCGGTCCTGGCTTCCGGCGCCTCCATCCACATCCCGCCGGCCGACATCGTGGCCTCGCCGCCGGACCTCTGGCGCTGGATGGCCGCGCAGGCGATCACCGTCTCCTTCCTGCCCACGCCTCTCGCGGAGGCGGTGCTGAGCGAGCCCGTGCCCGAGGGGCTGGCCCTGCGCGCCCTGCTGTCCGGGGGCGACCGGCTCCTGCGGCGTCCCCGGCCGGATCAGCCATTCGTCCTGGTCTACCTCTACGGCCCCACCGTGAGCACCGTGGTAGCCACCGCGGAG
>JANOCF010000366.1:0-9590 GCA_031412055.1 Holophagales bacterium
GTCTTCGACGTCCCCGCGATCGGACGCGGCACCGCCGCCCTCATCATCACCGCCGTCGGCTCGATCGGCCGGGCGGAGCTCAAGCACCTGCTGTAGCCTGGGTTTCAACCCCAGCCTGTTATAGGCTCTCCCGCGTGGAGACAGAAGCGACGCTCCTGGACGTCCTGCTCAACGGGGAGCCTCACCGGGTCCCGGAGGGCGCGACGATCCTCGACCTCCTCGCCGGACTGGGGCGCGATCCCCGGACCGTCGCGGTCGAGCTCAACGGCGACATCGTGCGCCGCGCCGACTACGGAGCGACCTCTCTCGGGCCGGGAGACCGCCTGGAAGTGGTTCACTTCGTGCAGGGCGGTTAAGATGTCGATCGAAGTGCAGGAGCGTAAAACCGGGCCGGTGTGGAATGAGGAACGGTTCGCGAAGGTTGGAAGGGCAGCGGATGTTCCGGGAGACGTTGTCATCCACAATGCTCTCGGTTATGATCCCGCACCGATGGGCCGCTAGCTCAACTGGCAGAGCAGCAGACTCTTAATCTGCGGGTTCGGGGTTCGATTCCCTGGCGGCTCACCATCTTTCCCCCGCGAAACCACACCCTTCCTCCACCGGAAGCAGGAGGCCTCGCTGCGAAAGTGGCGGAACTGGTATACGCGCTAGACTTAGGATCTAGTCCCGAGAGATCGGGTTGGGGGTTCGAGTCCCCTCTTTCGCACCAACCAATCGCGTACACCGCATACATGGAATGAGGATCGGATGAGCGTCGTCGTATCCCAGCAGGATGTCGGACCCTGCCGTAAGCAGCTCACCGTCGAAGTGCCGGCCCCCGCCGTCGAGGCGGAGACCCAGCGCGTTACCCAGGAGTATGGGAAACGCGTCAAAATCCCCGGCTTCCGCCAGGGCAAGGTGCCGGCCCACGTCGTACGCAAGCGCTTCGCCAAGGACATTGAGCAGGAAGTCATCGAAAGGCTGCTGCCCCGCTACTGGCGGCAGGCCCAGGCCGAGGCCTCCATCGATCCTCTGCTCCCCCCCGAGCTGGCCGAAGAGCCGGTGCTCAAGGCGGGCGAGCCCTTCACCTTCACCGCCGTGGTCGAGATCCGGCCGCAGGTCGAGATCCGCAACATCACGGACTTCGACCTGCCCGACCCCTCGACCGAGCCCGGGACGATGGAGATCGACGACAAGCTCGAGGAGCTGCGCAAGCAGCTCGCCGACTGGGTCCCCGTCGAGCGCCCGGCCTCCCGCGGCGACCTGGTCGTCGCGGAGATGACCGAGCTGACCGAAGGGCTGCATGGAGAAACGCCGCAGACCGAGACGGTCCAGGTCGAGATCGGCGACGAGCGCGTCTGGGAGGAGATCTCCACGGCGCTCCAGGGCACCTCGGCCGGCCAGGAGGTCACCTTCGACCGGCACGAGGCCGCGGTCCAGCACGGCGACCACGAGCACCCGGCCCGCGACCGCCGCTTCCAGGCCCAGATCACCGCCGTCAAGGAGCGCGACCTGGCGCCCTTGGACGACGAGTTCGCGAAGCGGGTGACCCCCGAGTTCGAGAGCCTGGAACAGCTCCGCGAGGCGATCACGGTGCGCCTGCGGGCGATGAAGAACGACGAGCGCCGCGAGGCGCGCCAGCGCGCCCTCCTGGACCAGCTCCGGGAGCGCCACCCGCTGGAGCTGCCCCAGGGCGTGATCCAGAAGGAGGTCGAGAGCCTCGTCCAGGATTACGCCGAGAGCCTCGCCCGCCGCGGGGTGGACGTGGAGAAGGCGGGCCTCGACTGGAACGCCGTGGGCAGCGACATGCTGCCGCTCGCCGAGCGCCGCGTGCATGCCCGGCTGGTGCTGGACGCAATCTCGGACGCCGAGTCCGTCCAGGTAGGGGAAGAAGAGTTCGAGCTGACGCTGGCCGCTCTCGCCCGCGCCCGGAACACGACGACGCCGGCGCTGCGCAAATCGATGGACGAGAACGGCCAGCTCGCGACCCTGAAGTCGCAGCTGCGCCGCGAAAAGACGATTCGGCGCCTGCTCGGGGAGGAGACCGGAACCCCGGCCGCCCTCGAGCCGGTCGCCGAGGACTGAAAGATCTTGAAGGCAGAGAACGGAGAACGAGAAGCATGCTAGTTCCGATGGTTGTGGAGCAGTCGAACCGAGGCGAGCGCGCGTATGACATCTACTCGCGCCTGCTCAAGGACAACATCGTCTTCCTCGGCCGGCCCGTCGACGACGACGTGGCCAGCCTGATCATCGCCCAGATGCTCTTCCTCGAGGCGGAGAACCCCGAGAAGGACATCTCCCTTTACATCAACTCGCCCGGCGGCTCGGTCAGCGCGGGCCTGGCGATCTATGACACCATGCAGTACATCAAGCCGGATGTCTCGACCTACTGCGTTGGCCAGGCAGCCTCGATGGCCGCCGTGCTCCTCGCTGCCGGCACCAAGGGCAAGCGCAGCGTGCTGCCCAACAGCCGCGTGCTGATCCACCAGCCGTGGCTCTCGGGCCTGCAGGGTCAGCAGTCCGACATCGAGATCCACGCCAAGGACATGTTTTTCATGCGCGACCGCCTGGACGAGATCCTGGCCTACCACACGGGCAAGACCAAGGAAGACGTCCACCGCGACACCGAGCGCGACCGCATCCTCGGCTCCCAGGAGGCGGTGGAGTACGGTATCGTCGACCGCGTGATGGCGCGGCGCAAGGATCTGCCGGGCGCGCGGTCCACCTGAAAGATTCTTGACCCGTTTCGGGGGCGCTCATGGCACCTTATAAGGACAGAGAGCCCTCGAAGCGACAGCACGGTACAGGTTGGCACGCTCGATGCGAGAAGTTTGAACCGGGGCGTGAAATAGCGTGGAGCGCACCCCCTGTTCTACAGGACAAGGTTGACAGGGGTAAGGATCGCTCCTAGCATCGGAACAACCCCCGGTCAGCCTTCCGCGTACAACGGAGGAGAAATGCCGAAGAAAGACAGCGGCGACGAAGTCCTGAGGTGCTCGTTCTGCAACAAGAGCCAGCGGGAGGTGAAGAAGCTTATCGCCGGCCCTACGGTCTTCATCTGCGACGAGTGCGTCGACATCTGCCTCGACATCATTGCCGAGGACAGGATGCTCGAACAGCAGCAGGACACCACGCTGCCCAAGCCGAAGGAGGTCAAGGCTCTCCTGGATGAGTACGTGATCGGGCAGGAGCAGGCGAAGAAGAAGCTCGCGGTGGCGGTCTACAACCACTACAAGCGCATCGACTTCGCCGAGAAGTCGCATGGCGAGGTGGAGCTCCAGAAGAGCAACATCCTCCTCATCGGCCCGACCGGCACCGGCAAGACGCTGCTCGCCCAGACCCTGGCGCGCCTCCTTTCGGTCCCGTTCACCATCGCCGACGCCACCACCCTCACCGAGGCGGGCTACGTCGGCGAAGATGTCGAGAACATCATCCTGAAGCTCTACCAGGCTTCGGGGAATGACAAGGAAAAGACTCAGCGCGGCATCGTCTACATCGACGAGGTCGACAAAATCTGTCGCAAGAGTGACAATCCGTCGATCACCCGCGATGTGTCCGGCGAGGGCGTGCAGCAGGCCCTGCTCAAGATCCTGGAAGGGACGCAGTGCAACGTGCCTCCCCAGGGCGGGCGCAAGCACCCGCACCAGGAGTTCCTGCAGATCGACACCACCAACATCCTGTTCATCTGCGGCGGCGCGTTCGTGGGTCTCGACGACGTCATCGAGCGCCGCATGAATCAGAAATCGCTGGGTTTCGGCGCGGACATCAAGAACAAGCGGGAGAAGAAGTCGGCCATCACGCTCGAGAACGTCCTGCCCGAGGACCTGATCAAGTACGGGCTGATCCCCGAGTTCGTCGGCCGCCTGCCGGTGGTCGCAACGCTCGAGGAGCTCGACGAGGCGGCCCTGGGTCGGATTCTGCATGAGCCCAAGAACAGCCTGATCCGCCAGTACCAGACAATGCTGGAGTTTGAAGGGGTGGAGCTCAAGTTCACCGACGAGTCGCTGGTCGCCATCGCCCGCGAAGCGCTGAAGCGCAACGTGGGAGCCCGCGGCCTGCGGATCATCCTCGAGGAGCTGATGCTCGACCTGATGTACACCATCCCCTCGCAGCGCGACGTCAAGCAGATCGTCATCAACGACGAGGTCGTTGCGAGCCGGGTGCAGCCGATCATGCTGTACAAGAAGGCGGGCTGACCCCGAGAAACGAGAGACCGAACATGGCTTCACCGTTCGTCCAGAAAAAGAGAGAAATCCTGCCCCTTGTCCCCTTGCGGGACATGGTGGTCTTCCCCCATATGATGGCGCCCTTCATCGTCGGCCGGGAGAGCTCGGTCCGCGCGCTGGAGCAGGCGCTGCAGTCGAGCCACAAGCGGATCTTCCTGTCTGCGCAGAGAGATCCGCGCATCGACGATCCGCTGCGCGACGACATCTCCGACACCGGGGTCGTCGCCACCGTCATCCAGAACCTGAAGCTGCCCAACGGCAACGTCCGGGTCATGGTCGAGGGTGTGCAGCGCGGCAAGATCGTCGACGTGGTCGATACCGACGGCGCCCTGAACGTGGAGTGCGAGACGTACGAGGTGCACTACCCGATGAGCGAGGAGCTCCGGCTCTACATGAGCAAGGTGCTCTCCGCCTTCGAGCAGTACGCCAAGATGTCGCACCACCTCGCGTTCGAGGGGCTCATGTCGACCCTCAAGCTCGATGACGCGGACCGCGTCGCCGACATCCTCTCGGCCCACCTGATGGTGGCGACCGCCGAGAAGCAGTCGCTGCTCGAGCTGCTGAACCCCTATGAGCGCCTGCAGCGCCTTCACGACCTGATCGACGTCGAGATCGAAAAGATCAACATCGACAAGCGGATCAACGTGAAGGTCAAGAAGCAGATGGAGAAGGCCCAGAAGGAGTACTACCTCAACGAGAAGATCAAGGCCATCCATCAGGAGCTCGGGCGCAAGGACGACCGCGGCGACGAGATGCTCGAGCTGCGGGAGAAGATCGAGAAGGCGGGCCTCCCCAAGGAGGTCAAGGAGAAGGCCGAGCAGGAGCTGAAGCGGCTGGAGGCGATGCCTCCGGTGTCCGCCGAGGCCACGGTCTCGCGCAACTACATCGACTGGCTGCTGGCGGTTCCCTGGCGCAAGAAGAGCAAGGAGCGCAAGGATCTCGACAACGCCGAGACGGTCCTCAACGAGGATCACTTCGGCCTGGAGAAGATCAAGGACCGCATCCTCGAGTTCCTGGCGGTGCGCCAGCTCGTGGGCCAGACCAAGAGCTCGATCATCTGCTTCGTCGGCCCTCCGGGCGTCGGCAAGTCCTCCCTCGCCAAGTCCATCGCCCGCGCTACCGGCCGCAAGTTCGTCCGTCTGTCGCTGGGCGGCGTGCGCGACGAGGCCGAGGTCCGCGGTCACCGGCGTACCTACATCGGCGCGTTCCCCGGCCAGATCATCCAGATGATGCGCAAGGCGGGCACCATCAACCCCGTCTTCCTGCTGGACGAGGTCGACAAGATGTCCATGGACTTCCGTGGGGATCCGTCGGCGGCTCTGCTCGAGGTGCTCGATCCGCAGCAGAACGACGCGTTCATGGACCACTATCTCGACGTGGACTACGACCTGTCCAAGGTGATGTTCATCGCCACGGCCAACGTGAGCCACACCATCCCGGCTCCGCTGCGCGACCGCATGGAGATCATCCATCTCTCGGGCTACACGCTCAACGAGAAGCTGAAGATCGCCACGCAGTTCCTGGTCCCGCGGCAGCTCAAGGACCACGGCCTGTCCACGGACAAGGTCAAGTTCGAGGAAGAGTCCATCCGGGTGGTCATCGAGAGCTTCACCCGGGAGGCGGGCGTGCGCAGCCTGGAGCGCGAGGTCGCGTCCATCTGCCGCAAGGTCGCCCGCCGGGTGGTCCGGGATGGGGCCGGCTACACGATCACGATCACTCCGGAGACGGTGATCGAGCTTCTGGGCAAGCCCAAGTTCCGGGCGCGCCGCAAGAGCGAAGAGTCCGAGATCGGCGTCGCCACGGGTCTGGCCTGGACCGAGGTCGGCGGCGAGCTGCTGGAGACCGAGGTCGGCCTGATGCCGGGCAAGGGCAAGTTGACGCTCACCGGCAAGCTGGGCGAGGTGATGCAGGAGTCGGCACGCGCCGCGGTGTCGTACCTGCGCAGCCGCGCCGAGCTGCTGGGGCTGGATCCGGACTTCAACGAGACGCTGGACATCCATCTGCACGTACCCGAGGGAGCGATCCCGAAGGACGGTCCGTCGGCCGGCATCACCATGGCCACGACGCTGATCTCCGCGCTGACCAAGAACCCCGTCCGCAAGGACGTGGCGATGACAGGCGAGATCACGCTGCGGGGCAAGGTGCTGCCGGTGGGCGGGATCAAGGACAAGGTTCTCGCGGCCTTCCGCGGCGGTCTCACCGAGGTGATCCTGCCGAAGGAGAACGAGAAGGATCTTGAGGAGATCCCGGCCGAGGTGAGAGCGGCCATGGAGTATCATCTGGTGGAGTCGATGGACGAGGTCCTTCGGCTCGCTCTCCAGCATCCGATCTCGCCTTTGAGGAAGCCAGGCAAGTTCGAGGAGGCTCCCTCCGAGCCTCCCGTAGGGCCGGATTCGCTGGCCCATTGACCTAAACGCCGGCGGCCGTGGTCCGTTCGCAGCCGCCGGAATCTGATTGAAAAGTCTATCTCGAGCCACGGCCGCCGATGGCCGCCCGCTGGGCGGCGGCCCGGCACTCTCCTGAGCGTGTCTGCGCTTGGGGGAGGGCCGCAGGCGAGGACCATAGCTTGCGGAAACTCCGGGTAAAAGTGTGAAGGTCGAGAGCGCGGAGTTCATCAAGTCCGCCCAGTCGGGCGAAGGATTCGTCCAGGACGGCCGCCCCGAAATCGCTTTCGTGGGGCGCTCCAACGTGGGCAAGTCGAGCTTGTTGAACCGTCTGCTGCAGAGAAAGGGGCTGGCCCGTGTCAGCTCCACCCCTGGGCGGACGCGTCTCGTCAACTACTTCCTGGTCAACCGGAAGCTGTGGTTCGTGGACCTTCCGGGCTACGGCTACGCCAAGGCGGGGAAGCAGGACCGGCAGGAGTGGGCGGCGCTGGCGGACAGCTACTTCCAGAGCGCCCGGCCGCTGGTGGTGATGCTGGTGGACGGCAAGGTGGGGGCGACTCCGCTCGACGTCCAGGCAGCCGAGTACCTGGAGAGTCTGGGGGCGCCGATGCTGGTGGTCGCCACCAAGGTCGACCGCATCCCCCGCGGGAAGCGTTCGGCGATGGAGAAGGGCGTGCGGCAGGCGCTGGGACTGGGTGGAGAGATACCGATGATCCCCATTTCCGCGCACTCGGGAGAAGGGGTCAAGGAGCTCTGGGGCGCGATCGCGCGTCATCTCGAAGCGAGTGCAGAGTGAATCAACCGAAGAGGAACAACATGGCAAAGCCACAGAACCAAGCAGAAAAGGGGAGCGCGGTGGAGGCGCTCGACATCCGGGCGCTCAAGGAGATGAACATCTCCGAGCTCACCCAGATTGGGAAGGACCTCGGCGTCGAGGGGGCCACCGGCATGCGCAAGCAGGAGCTGATCTTCAAGATCCTCCAGGCGCAGACCGAAAAGAGCGGCCTGATCTTCGCCGAGGGGGTGCTCGAGTGCCTCCCCGACGGGTTCGGCTTCCTGCGCGCTCCGGAGTACAACTACCTCCCCGGTCCGGACGACATCTATGTCTCCCCGAGCCAGATCCGGCGCTTCGACCTGCGCACCGGCGACACGATCTCCGGCCAGGTCCGCCAGCCCAAGGAGGGTGAGCGCTACTTTGCTCTCATCAAGGTCGAGGCGGTGAACTTCGAGCACCCCGAAGTCGCCCGCAACAAGATCTTCTTCGACAACCTGACTCCGCTGTATCCGCAGGAGCGGATCAAGCTGGAGGTCGCGGGCGACATGTCGTCGCGCGTCATGGACCTGGCGACCCCCATGGGCAAGGGCCAGCGCGCGCTGATCGTGGCGCCGCCGCGCACCGGCAAGACCATGCTGCTGCAGTCCATCGCCCACTCGGTGGAGAAGAACCACCCGGAGGCGATCCTCATCGTGCTGCTCATCGACGAGCGGCCTGAAGAGGTGACGGACATGCAGCGCTCGGTTCAGGGTGAAGTGGTCTCCTCGACCTTCGACGAGCCGGCGACCCGCCACGTGCAGGTTGCGGAGATGGTCATCGAGAAGGCCAAGCGCCTGGTGGAGCACAAGAAGGACGTGGTGATCCTGCTCGACTCGATCACCCGCCTGGCCCGCGCCTACAACACGGTGCAGCCGCCCTCCGGCAAGGTGCTCTCCGGCGGTATCGACGCCAACGCGCTGCACCGGCCGAAGCGGTTCTTCGGCGCCGCGCGCAACATCGAAGAGGGCGGCTCGCTGACGATCATCGCCACGGCCCTGGTCGACACCGGCAGCCGCATGGACGACGTCATCTTCGAGGAGTTCAAGGGTACCGGCAACTGCGAGATCCATCTCGACCGGAAGCTGGTGGACAAGCGCGTCTTTCCGGCCATCGACATCAACAAGTCGGGCACCCGCAAGGAAGAGCTGCTGATGCCGGAAACCGAGCTGCACCGGATCTGGGTGCTGCGCAAGGTGCTCAACCCGCTGTCGACGGTGGAGAGCATGGAACTGCTGCTGGACAAGCTCTCCAAGGCGAAGAGCAACCAGGACTTCCTGAACGCGATGTCCAAGTAAGGGGTGCCCTTGCCCAAGCTGCGCGTCGGCATCGTCAACTTCCTGAACAGCAAGCCGCTCGCCTGGGGCTTTCTCAAGGGGCATCACGCGGACCTGTTCGCGCCGACCTACCATCCGCCGGCGATGGTGGCCCGGCTGCTGGGGCAAGGGGCCCTCGACATCGGTCTGATCCCGTCCGTCGAGGTTCAGCGCATGCCCGGCCTGAGGGTCCTGCCCGACCTCTGTGTTGCTTCGCGGCACGAGGTGCGCAGTGTGCTCCTGGTCTCGCGGGGTCCCATGGAAGAGGTGCGCCGGGTGGCCCTGGACCAGAACAGCCGCACGTCGGTGGCGCTGCTCCGGATCCTCATGCAGGAGCGCTGGGGCATCAACCCCGAGTACGTGCATGAGCGGCCGGACCCGGAACGGATGCTGTCGGAGGCCGACGCGGCGCTGCTGATCGGAGACCCGGCCCTCAAGGTCGAGCGGGAGAAGTACCAGGTGTGGGACCTGGCGGCCGAGTGGAACGCGCTGACGGGGCTGCCCTTCGTCTTCGCGGTGTGGGCCGTCCGAGCGGGAGTGGACGTGCCCGATCTACCCTTTTACTTCAAGAGCAGCCTGCGCTACGGCCTGTCCTCGGTGGACATCCTGGCGCGGGAGTCGGCGGCCGAACTGGGGCTGGACAGCTCCGAGGTCCGCTCATACCTGACCGACAACCTGAGCTACTTCATGCGTCAGGAAGAGCTCTCCGGCCTGGAGGAGTTCTATCGCCGGGCACACGCCCACGGCTTAATTCTGGAGCCAAAACCCCTGGAATTCTGGGAATGATTTGATCCCATTCCCCTTCTCCCCGGCCCTCTCCCCCAGGGGAGAGGGAGAAAAGCGGAGTTGAGGTAAAGTCTAGTCATGAACCTGG
>JANOCF010000367.1:0-5028 GCA_031412055.1 Holophagales bacterium
ATCTTAAGCGAGAAAAACTTCAAAAGGTCTTTGAGTGTGAGAATGCCCAGAAGGCGGTCGCCGTCGGTCACCATGAGGCGGGAGACGCCGTTGCGGCTCATGGCCGAAAGGGCCTGCATGGCGTCGGTGTCGGGCCGGACGGTGTTTTCCGGGTTGCACTGGCTGGCGAGGGCGCCGACCGTGGTGCGGTCCCAGTCCTCGCGCGGCATCTCCTTGACCTGGCGGGTGGTGACGCAGCCCGCCAGGCGGCCCGAGTCGTCCAGCACGGGGTACATCTTGAAGTGGTGGCGGTAAACGTACTCGTTGACCAGCTCGGCGACCGAGATGTGGCGCGGCACCGTGACCGGGTCGAGCTGCATGAAGCGGGCGACCGGCTCCCCTTCGAAGGCCCGGCGCAGGAGGAGCTGCTGGTAGGACATCTGCGCGGCGTTGCGCAGGAAGAGTCCGAGGAGGAAGAGCCACATGCCGCCGCCGAAGTTGTCCAGGAACACGGCCTGGGCTACGCCGAGGGCGATGAGCAGCAGGCCGAAGCCGGCGCCGATCCGCGAGCTGATGCGGGTAGCCCGGCGCAGGCTCCCCTTCCACTTCCAGAGGATGGCGCGCAGCATGCGTCCGCCGTCCAGGGGGAAGGCCGGGATCAGGTTGAACACGGCCAGCGAGACGTTGATCAGCGCCAGGTAGCCGATCACGCCGGATACCGGCATGGGCGCGCCGAGGTTGCGGCCCAGGGCTGCGGCTCCGAGGCCGAGCCCGGCGAGCGCGAAGCTCATGGCCGGGCCGGCGGCCGCGACCCAGAACTCCGCCCTGGGGTGCGGCGACTCGCCGGCCATCTCGGCGACGCCCCCGAAGATGAACAGGGTGATGCCGCGCATGGGGATGCCATAGCGCCGCGCGGCCAGGGAGTGGGCGAGCTCGTGGATGACCACGGAGGCGAAAAGCCCCAGGGTGCCTGAGATCCCCATGGCGAGATAGGTGCCGGGCGACATGCCGGGGTAGCGCTCGGGGAAGAACCGCGACAGCGACCAGGTCCACAGCACCGCCACGAGGAACCAGCTCGGGTCGAGCCGGACCGCGAAGCCGAAGATTGTGAAAAGGTGGATACTCCGTCCGAACACAAAGCCATTGTAAAGGACTCAAAGGACGCCAAGGACACAGGCTCCCGTCCTTTAGATCCTTTATGTCCTTTCCGGCGAATCCGACTCGGGCGTCACCGGGCAGTAGAGGTCGCGCCGGCGCTCGAGATCCTCGGCCACGGCCTTCTTGAAGCCGCTGGGGCCGTAGACGGCCATCATCTGCTCGCGGTAGTCGTCGATGTCCACCAGCTCCAGGCGCATGCGGATCGTCTGGAACACCCGCGGGTTCTTCTCGCCGGGGACCTGCACGTGGTGGAGGCCGCCGCTGTAGGCGAGCAGCATCCGTCCCTCGCCGATCGACTCCAGGATGTCGGCGATGCCGCCGCGCACCGTCATGAGCCTGCCCTCGGAATCGAAGCCGTTGGCGCGCTTCATCCGCCCCTCGGGAAGGATGGCCACCATGGCGTCGGGGTCGATGCTGCGCAGCACCTCGTTCCAGGTCTTGTCGCGCGCCCGGGTGATGGAGATCACGTTCTGGGCGAGCAGGCCGAAGAAGCGGCCCACCACGGCCCGGTCTGCCGTCTTGGCCGCGATGGGGACGACGCCGTGGCGGGCCAGGCGCCAGAGGAAGCTCAGCGGGCACAGGCCGAGGAAGAGCGGCTCGTACAGGCTCGTGTGGTTGAGCAGGCCCACGATCCGGTGGCGCTTCCAGCGGTCGGGCGGCGGGCTGCCGACCCACTCCACCTTGAAGCGGTAGAAGATCTTGGCCACGAGTCTCACCCCGAGCAGGATCAGGAACACCAGGTAGGCGCGCACGAGGAGGCATTCTATGCCGAACCCTCCCGCCCGGGAGCGGTGATACGCTAACCCGTCCGAGGAGACCCGAATGGCCGACCGATCCGCCCCGAATCCAGCCAGCCGCCCAGCGGTCTCGGCCATCATCACCACGCTCAACGAGGAGCAGCACATCGCCGGGTGCATCGAGTCGCTCCTCTGGTGCGACGAGATCCTGATCGTGGACTCCTTCTCGACCGACCGCACGCCGGAGATCGCCCGGGGCTACGACAAGGTGCGCTTTCACCAGCGCACCTACTACGGCTCGGCCGCGCAGAAGAACTGGGCCATGGACCAGGTCCAGAACGAGTGGATCCTGATCTTCGACGCCGACGAGCGCTGCACCCCGGCTCTGCAGAAGGAGATCACCGAGCTCCTCGCGCGCAACCCGGAGCACGACGCCTACACCATCAAGCGCCGCGTCTACTTCATGAACCGGGTCATCCGCTTCTCCGGCTGGCAGCACGACCGGGTCGTGCGCCTGGTCCGCCGCGGCACCGCGCGCTACCCCAACCGCCGGGTGCACGCCGACATGATCACCCGCGGACCGGTGCCCGTGCTGCATAGCGTCATGGATCACTACATGACGGACTCCTTCGACGAGTACGCCCGCCGGATCGAGAAGTACAGCTTCTGGGGCGCGGCCCAGAACTGGAAGGAGGGGCGCAAATCGGGCTTCGCGGAGATCTTCGGCCGCTCGGTCTGGCGCTTCCTCCGCACCTACATCTTCCAGCTCGGCATCCTCGACGGCATGCACGGCCTGGTCTTCTGCATGCTCCAGTCCTACGGCACCTACCTGAAGTGGTCGCTGCTCTGGGGCTGGCACGTCAACGCCGCCCGCGGCCGGCAGCCCAACCTCCCCCTTTTCGACGACGACCAGAGCACCTGGCGCCCTCTGGAAGACGAGCCCGCCAAGCCGGGCGTCGAAAACCCGGGCTAGCGGGCCGTTTACCCCGCGGGTAAAACCTCCCGGCCCGCGGGTGTTCTGTAACCTTCCACCCTCCAAGAACGTAAGGAAGGAACCTGGAAGGAGTTTCCTATGACAGGACTGGCCCGCGATGCCCGCTTCGGCCTCCGCATGCTCACCAAGCACCCTGGACAGACCGTTGCCGCGGTGCTGGCCCTGGCCCTCGGCATCGGTCTCTCGACCGCGACGTTCAGCATCGTGTACGGAGCGGTGATCCGCGGACTCCCCTTCGAGGAGTCCGAGCGGCTGATGCACCTCGAGAACAACAACCCCTCCCGGGATCAGAACAGCCTGGAGGTCCTGCCGCACGACTTCCCGGAGATGCGCCGGCGCCAGCGGTCGTTCGAGGGGCTCGCCGGTTTCTACGACGGCACGGTCAACCTGAGCGGCGACGAGAGGCCGGAGCGTTATGACGGCGCCTTTCTGAGCGCCAACTCGCTGAGCCTGCTCCGCGTCGAGCCTCTGCTCGGCCGCGGCTTCCTGCCCGAGGACGAGGAGCCCGGAGGTCCTCTCGTGGTCCTCCTGGGCTGGGGGGTCTGGCAGAGCCGCTACAACGGCGACCCGGGCGTCATCAACCGCCCGGTCCGGGTCAACGGCGAGCCCGCGACCATCGTCGGGGTCATGCCCCAGCGCTTCGCGTTCCCGATCACCCAGGAGATCTGGGTGCCGATGCGCCAGGACCTCAGCAAGATTCCCCGGGGCCAGGGAGAGACCCTGGAGATCTTCGGCCGCCTGCGCGACGGCGTCAGCCTGGAGCAGGCGCGGACGGAGATGTCGGAGATCGCCCGGGCCCTGGCCACGCAGTTCCCCGAGACCAACGAGGGGCGCGGCGCCGTGGTGAAGCCCTACACCGAGGAGTTCATCGGCAAGGAGGCTGCCGGCCTGCTCTACACCATGCTGGGCTTCTGCCTGGTGGTGCTGATGATCTCCTGCACCAACGTGGCGGCGCTCACCACCGCCCGGGCCTCGCAGCGGACGCGGGAGATCGCCATCCGCTCCGCCCTGGGAGCCGAGCGCGGGCGGCTGGTCCGCCAGTTCCTCATCGAGACCCTGATCGTCTCGCTTCTCGGCACCCTGCTCGCCCTCCCCCTGGCGGAGGCTGGCATCCGCGGCTTCAACGCGGCCCTCGCCGACCAGAACCCGCCGTTCTGGATCAAGATCGCCCTCGATCCCATCGCTCTCCTCTTCGCCGCCGGGCTGGCGGTGCTGGCCGGAGTGGTCTCCGGCGTGGTCCCGGCGCTCCAGGCCTCCCGGGCTCAGCTCCAGGAGGTGCTCAAGGACGAGGGGCGCTCGTCCAGCCTGCGCATGGGCTGGATCACCCGCGGCATCGTGATCGTGGAGGTGGCGGCCTCCTTCGCGCTGCTCGTCGGCGCCGGCCTCATGGTGCAGAACGTGCGGCACCTCCAAAGGCGCGTCGACATGCCCCTGGAGAACCGGCTGACCTCCCGGATCGCCCTGTTCGAGACGGCCTACCCCGGCGATGCCGAGCGGTTCCGCTTCTTCGACGACCTCCTCCTCCGGCTGCGACAGGACCCGGCCGTGGTGTCGGCGTCGGCGTCGACCTACCTCCCGGGCTCCGGCGCGGGCATGACCCGCTACGCCCTGGAAGGCAAGGCTTACCTGGAGGAGAGGGATCATCCCGTGGCGCACGTGGCCTGGGTCTCCGCCGGCTTCTTCGAAGGGTTCGGAGCCAAGGTTCTCGACGGCCGGGACTTCGGCTCCGAGGACACGCCCGCCGGCCTGCCGGTCGTCCTGGTCAACCGCCGATTCGCCGAGCAGAGCTGGCCCGGCGAGAGCCCGCTCGGCCGCCGGATCCGGATCACCCGCAAGATTCCTCCCGGGGAGGAGCCCGAGCCCTGGCGCACCGTGGTCGGCGTCGTCCCGGACCTCGGGATGGGCTTCCTGGACGATCCCGTGGACGAGGACCTCGGCTTCTACATCCCGCTGTCGCAGGACTGCCCCGGGTTCATGAGCCTCGTCGTCCAGACCCGCGGGCCGGAGCCGCTGGCCTTCACGCCCCGGCTGCGGGAGCACGTCAACGCCCTGGACAGGGATCTGCCCGTCTACTTCGTCTACTCCATGGAGCAGGTGGTGGAGCGCGAGGGGTTCTTCCCGAACCTGTTCGCGGGGCTGTTCACGATCTTCGGGCTCTGC
>JANOCF010000368.1:0-1615 GCA_031412055.1 Holophagales bacterium
GGTCGAGCTCGTCTGCGCCGAAGCACGTCTCCGAATGGGCATGGACACGCGTTCCTGGAAGGGGTCCGATCCTGCTCCGCTGGATTTTGAAGAGGTTATCCGTGCTGCCCATCAGTCCCTCATCGACCCAGCCGCGCTCGAGGAACTGCGAGCCATCACCACCCTGAAGAGACCCTGACGGGCGGAGCTACACCTATGCTGAATATCGATGCGATTCTCGGAAAGGCTGACACTCTGGCCCGGCGTTGTGCGGGGAGCCATGTTCCAGACAACCTCCTCGCGATGGTCCTGTCCCACCTGCGTCGGCATCGCGATGTCAAGGCAACCATCAGCCTTCTGACGGCCCTGCCCCTGAGCCCCTTTGGGCAACGAACAGGCTCCACGCGGAGACAGCTCACTGGGCTCAAAGAGCACGTGGGCGGTGCTCTCTCCGGCGCGTCCGGTTGGGAGGAAGCCGCGTGGATTGTCGGCTGGGCTCGCCGGCTCATCCGGACTTATGGAGGCAGATCTTGAGCACGATTCCTCGTATCTTCCTGAGCTACTCCTCGACGGACAGTGACGAGGTGGCGCTCTTCGACCTGGAACTGCGGCGGCGCGGTGTTCCGCTCTGGCGGGACCGCTCGGACTTGAAGGCTGGGAGACCCTCGGCCGTAGAAATCGAGAAGGCGGCGCAGGAGGCGGCAGGGTTCGTGATCTATCTCACCGATGAAGCCGCGAAGAGCGAATGGGTCCGGGAGCGGGAGCTCGGGGTGGCGCTGCACAACATCCAGCGATCCCCTACATTCGGGATTGTTCCGGTCTTTCGTGCCGGGCGGCGCCAGGTCAGCGAAGAGATGGTTCGCCTGGGTAAACGACCCAAGGCACCGGACGGCTCTTCCCCTTACGATCTGCAAGGTTTCACCGGATACGTGGTCAATCCGGATCGTGCTGCGCACGGGTTCCTGCAAGAGGAGTTGGCAGCCGCTGCCGATCGGGTGCTGAGCAGCTTGCTTACCGGTGTCAGCCGGCGGCGCCAGACCTCCGGATCGCTGCGCATCGGGGTCATTACGCGCCAGGCCTCCCTCGCTTCCTTGGATCTGGACCTCTTGCTCGATGGCCGGGAGGACTTCCCAGTGCATGGGGCGATTCCCGATCCTGCGCGATGCGAAACACTTCTCCTCCCGGCCTTGCGATCTCTTCAGCAAGCAATCTTCACCCATTGGCCTCATTTGGAGTTACGCCTCATCCTGCAGTGCCATCTGACGCTGGCTCTGGCTCTGGGGTATCAGTTCCGGAGGAACACGGGGGCGAGCCTGGAGGTCATGGAAGTTCATAGCGGCGAGTTGTGGGTGGGCCCAAAAATGCCTCTTCCGGCAGCTGACGACCTGTGGTCCTTTCGAAGCGAGAGCCGGCACGGTAGCGGTCCGGATATCGCTTTGGAGATTGGTGTAAGCGGCCCGGTGGCGTCGCGTGTCAGCGCTTACTTGAAGGACGAGGTCAGAAGTGTGTCGCGTCTGCTGCACTTCCAACCGGCACGGGGCAGCGGCAAGGCCTCCCTTCAGGGACTCGAACCAGAGGTTCCTCATCGCATGGCCGTGGCGATCTCCGAAAAGCTGGCCGCTGCCCGGGAAGAGCA
>JANOCF010000369.1:0-2516 GCA_031412055.1 Holophagales bacterium
CCAGGCTGCGCAGCTCGAGGGCGGCCGGGATGCCCGGGTCGCTCACGAGCGGCTGCTCGAAGCCGGTGGCCTGGCCGGTGGCCTGGCGCCAGATCAGGACCGGGTAGCTGTTCTGCTGGGCGGTCTGGAACAGACCGCCGCTCATGAAGCCCGCGGTCAGGCTGTCGCCGACCGAGACGTAACGGGTGAAGTTGGCGGTACCGGTCGAGCCAGTGCCCTGGGCGAAGCCCGCCACAGGCAGGACAAGGGCGAGCGCCAGGGCGCCCGCAAAGATTTGGAGAGGCTTGAGACGCGACATCGGGGATTCTCCTCTCGTCTTACCAGTTGACAGTCAGGCCGAGCAGCCAGGCCTGGGTGTTGTAGGTGCCAAAGAACGGACCCTCGCCCTCGAAGCTGCGGGCACGGGTGCGCTCGTCGAAGTCCAGGTACATCAGGGCCACGTCGAAACCGAGGCCGCCGGCCGGGTTGTAGCCATAGCCCAGGGTGAAGCCGTTGCGGTCGGCGTCCGGCAGCAGCGGGGAGACCGCCTCCTCAGGCTGCGGCGTCTCGTCGAAGACGTAGCCGACGCGCCACTGGGTGGTCGCGCTCGCCGACCAGCGCAGGCCCGCGCGGTAGCTGTAGGCGTCGTCCCAGTCCTCGCGGATCTCGGCGTCCGGCAGGGAATTGCCCGCGCCGCCCGTCGTGGTACCCGTGAAGATGATGGGCACCTCCTGGAAGGTGCTCCAGCCCATCCAGTTGGCGTCGGTCTCCAGGAGCAGGTTGGGGCTCAGGGAGAAGGCCAGGCCGAGGCTCGCGATGTCGGGGAACTCGATCTCCGTCTCCACCGGCAGGTCGCGGTCGAAGGGGATCTGGGCGCGGACGGCCGCGTCGAACTGCGCGTTGCCCGTCAGGACCTGGCCCACGCGGGCCTCGCCCTCGTAGTCGATCTTGACCTTGCTGCGGTAGGAGAGGCCCCAGGAGAAGCTGTTGTTGTACTTGTGCAGCAGGCCGACGTTGAAGCCGTAGCCGGTGCCGAACTCGCTCCCGAGGTCGAGCCGCCCCACGTCGGCGACCCGCTGCGTGAAGGGGTTGATGGCGCCGATGTTGCGGTTGAGCTCGACATCCGAGAAGCGGGCCACGGCGCCGAAGCCGATGCCGAAGTTGTCGGTCACCTGCCAGCCGATCGTCGGGTTGACGTCGAAGGAGCGCAGGGCCGCCTTGGTGCTGAGGAAGCGGCCGGCGAACTGGTCCGGGTCCTCCCACGAGGTGGTCAGGCCGAAGGGGGCGAAGACGCCCAGGCCGAACTTCCAGGTGTCGTTGATCGGCTGCACCCAGTAGAGATGCGGCGGGAACTCGGACAGCTGCTCCTGCTCGGCCGTGTAGCCCCGGCCCGGAAACGGGTTGGCGCCCTCGAACTCGGCCTCCGCGCTGGTGATCCAGGTCAGGCCGGTCGAGATCTGCCGCTCCTCGACGAAGCCGAGGCCGCCGGCGTTGTGGAACAGCAGCGACGGATCGTCGGCCTGGGCGGTGAACGCGCCGGCCATGCCCATCGACTTAGAGCCTTGCTCGAAGATGCTGAATCCGGCCGCGTGCACTGGCACCGCGGCCAGCGCGATGATCGCAGCGGTCGCGCCGATCACCGCGACGGACAACGCCTTCCCGAAGAAGTAATCTCCTCGCCTACGCATCCTGTCTCCTCCTACGAAAAGAGTGCTTTTGAGAAACCGAGGTGTGCTCTCCCGATTCACCCCTGGGGCGGGTGCGTCCGAGCTGGCGTGGGAATCGGGCATTCGAACGAACACTCGACAAGACTGCAACGTTATTCCCAAGCGCGCAGGGTGTCAATCGCCGAATGGGGTGGGAACCGGAGGCGTGAGCCGGCGGCCTTGCTGGTAGAGTACGCGCGGAGGTGAGACGGCCCATGTTCGACCACGAGGTGCAGGAAGAGACCTTCAAGAAGGTCAAGGAGTACCTGGGAGAGCTCTTCGAGGAGCCCTACCACGACCCCGACAACGATCACTTCTACGTGCGCTACGGGACCACGGTCCTGGAGATCGCGGTGGAGCCGTACGGACCCGACGAGTCGGTGGTCAACATCATGTCCTACTGCGTGCAGGACGTGGAGTTGGAGGAGGACCTGCTGCTCGGCCTGCTGGAGCTGAACCACCAGCTCCTCTGCGGCTCGTTCTCTCTGGTCGGCAACGACATCTTCTTCGCCCACTCGCTCTACGGCAAGGGGCTGGAGCCGCGGGACCTGCTGCGCGCCATCACCTCGGTGGCCACGGTCGCCGACGACTACGACGACCGCATCGTGGCGCGCTACGGCGGGCAGACGGCCCTGGAGAAGATCCAGGACACGGGCGGCTGGCGCAAGCGGTCCGGGGACGGCGGCTAGTATCGCCTGATAGGCCTGATAGGCCTGATACGGAAGGACGATCGGCTACCAGCGGCCGTTGCTCTTGACGGCCGCATCGGCTTCCCGGTCGAGCTCCTTCTCCCGCTCGGCCTGCCGCTTGTCGTAGAGCTTCTTGCCCTGC
>JANOCF010000370.1:0-3707 GCA_031412055.1 Holophagales bacterium
GGGCCTGAGCACCCTGGTCGCGCGCAGGCGCCTCACCGAGCAGGCCGTCGAGGCCGGCATCGACCTGCTGGTCGTGGACGAGGCGCACCATCTGCGCCGTCCGCCGGGGCATCCGGGCAACGAGGCATACCGGGCCGTGGCCCCCATCGCGGAGCTGGGCCGGCACGTCCTCCTCCTGTCCGCGACCCCGCTGGAGGACGACGCGCACGGCTTCTTCCGCCTGCTCCAGCTCCTCCGTCCCGAGGAGTTTCCGGAGAGCGAGTCCTTCGAGGAGCGCCTGGCCGGGCGCAAGCCCCTTCCTCCATGCACCAGCGCCGCCCGCCGGGCTGATATCGGAGGTCTCCCGCCGCGGATGGCGGCGCCGGTGGAGATCGACAGCCCCGGGTGGGAGCCGCTGCTCCGCATGGAGAAACGGATGAGGGCGCTCCCCGCGGACAATGCCCTGGCCGAGCGGCGCAAGGCGGAGCGGATCGTCCGCGCCCTCTCCTCTCCCGCCTCCCTGGCCATGACCCTGGACCGGGCGGAGCGGGAGGACCCCGAGCTGATCCAGCTCCTCACCGAGGCCGAGCGGTCCGACCCGCGGGTGCGCTGGCTCGCCGAGCAGGCGGCCGGCTGGCAGCAGGCGGGAGAGAAGACGCTGATCTTCGTGGCCCACCGCGAGACCCTGGAAAGGCTGAAGCCCGCCATCGAGAGGGAGGGACGCGCCCGCGCCGGCATCTTCCACGAAGACCTCGCCCCGGAGCGCCGGGACATCGAGGTCGCCCAGTTCCGCCTCCCCGAGGGACCCGGGGTCCTGATCTCGACCGAGGCGGGCGGCGAGGGGCGCAACTTCCAGTTCTGCCGCCGTCTGGTGCTCTTCGACCTGCCCTGGAACCCCGCCGTGGTCGAGCAGCGCATCGGCCGCCTCGACCGCATCGGCCGGACGCTCCCCACCGAGATCGTCTACTTCCGGCCGCCCGCGGGCCTGGGCCGCGCGATCGCCGGACTCTACGAGGCGATCGGGTTGTTCGAGGAGCCGCTGGGAGGCATGGAGCGGGAGCTGCGGCACGTGACCCGCGCCGTGGAGCGCGAGGCCCTCCACGGCCCCGAGGATGTGGACCCGGCCGTGTTCGAGAGCGTGCTCCGGGAGGCGCAGGAGGCCCACGACCGCGTGCGCAGCGCCGCCTACCACGAGCTGCACCGCGACCCGTACCGCCCCGGGATGGCCGAGGAGATCCTCTCGCGGGTGCCGCCGGATCTCGACCTCCTCAACGAGAGCGTGGTGCTGCGGGCCGGCGCCCGCTTCGGCTTCCTCCTGGACGCGCAGAGCGGGCGCAGCGTCTGGGCCATCGAGTTCGGCTGGGAGGCGCTGGTGGATCACATCCCCGGGGTGCCGCCGGGCTCGCGCTACCTGGGTACCTTCGATCGCGCGGAGGCCGTCGACCGCGAGACCCTGGACTACTTCGCTTCCGGGCATCCGCTGGTGGAAGGGGTCCTGATGGAGCTGGAGGAAGGTCCACGGGGACAGGTGGCCCTGCTCCAGATCCCGGGAGACGAAGAGGTCTTCGGCCTCCTGGCCATCTACAAGCGCGGCGTGGACTTTGAGATCGAAGCCGTCGACAGCCAGGGCCGCCCGCGCAAGGACCTGGCCGCGCGGCTGGCCGCCCGCGGAGTCGTCACCGAGCCGGTCGAGGCCAGGAAGTGGACCGGCCAGGCGAACTGGGGCAAGGTGGTCCGCCGCATGGCCGCCGCCCTCCCCGAAGGCAAGCCGCTGGCCGTGGCGGCGTTCCGGGTGCGGCGAGCGGCGAAGAAATAGCCCTTCTTCGTAAATTTCTCCTGTAGACTGCCCCGGCAGGAGAGCTTCCCGACCGTGAAGATCGTCCACACAAGCGACTGGCATATTGGCCGCCGATGGAAGGGGATCCAGCGCCTCAATGAGTTGGAGGCCGTGCTCGACCATCTGGCCGCCTTCATCGAAAGGGAAGCCATCGACCTCGTCCTCCACACCGGGGACGTGTTCGAAAGCCGAAATCCCCCTGCCGAGGCTGAGCAGCTCGTGAACCGGTTCCTGGTCCGCGTCGGTCGAAGCGGAGCGCAGATGCTGGTCATCGCCGGCAACCACGACGATCCGCTCCGGCTGGACGCCCGTTCGTTGCTCACGGAGTTCGTCAACGTTCAGATCCTTGGCCGCCCGCGCCCCGCCTCCCGGGGAGGGACGCGAACCGTCGCGACCCGTTGCGGAGAGAAGGCGATCGTCGCCGCGCTTCCGTTCGCATCCCCTGGAGCCTGGGTGTCCGCGCTGGACACTGCCGGCGAAGAGGCGAGCGCCCGGAAAATCTATGCTCGAATGTTCGAGCGCGCCGTCCAGGATCTCTGCGGCGCCTTCCGGAAGGACGCCGTCAACCTGCTGATGGCGCACACGCACATCGAGGGTGCCCTCTTCGGCGAATCGGAGCGCCGCGTTCACATCGGAGAGGACTGGGCCGCCTCGCCGGACGCTCTGCCGTCCCAGGCGAGCTACATCGCTCTCGGGCACATCCACAAGCCGCAGAAGATCGAGGGGCGGGTGCCTGCCTACTATGCCGGATCGCTTCTCCAGATGGACTTCGGTGAAGCCGGAGAGGAAAAGACCTTCGTCGTCGTCACGGCGTCGCCCGGCAAGCCAGTCAATATCGAGCATGTCCCCTACGAAGGCGGGCTGCCGCTCGTCGACCTGCGTGCCACGCTCGCGGAGCTCGAAGAGACCGCGGACCGGTATCGCATGGGCTGGCTGCGCGTGACGGTCCCTTTGACGGAGAGGGATCCCGATCTCAATCGAAAGGTTCGCGAGCTGCTTCCCAATGCGCTCGTCGTACGCGCCGAGCTGCCCGAGGCCGAGGAGCTGTCGGACACCCGGCTGGAAACCGGAGTTCCGCCGGTCGCACACTACGCGGCCTACCATTTGCGCGTACACCAGCGCCCGGCGGACGTGGCCGTCCTGGATACATTTCAGGATCTTTACGATCAGGCATCCGGAGAGGACTGAGCGCTGCGCCCCGTCCATCTCACCGTCGAGGGACTCGCGTGCTTCCGGGAGAAGCAGGCGATCGACTTCCGCGCGCTCGAACTGTTTGCCATCTCGGGGCCGACGGGAGCGGGCAAGTCGACCCTGCTGGACGCGATCATCTTCGCGCTCTATGGAGAGATCCCCCGGGTCAACAATCACAATCGAACCGAGATGATCTCGGCGGCCCGGAACCGGGTCAGCGTGGTGCTGGATTTCGAGGTCGGCGAGAGCCGCTACCGCATAGCGCGGACTCTCCGGCGCAATGGCGTGCAAGCGGTTCGATTGGAGGAGCAGGACGCAAGCGGCTCCTTCAAGAATCTGGCGGACCAGGTTCGCGCCGCGACCGATCAGATGGTTCAGATCCTGGGGCTTGGGGCACCCGCGTTCATGCAGGCCGTGGTTCTGCCGCAAGGCGAGTTCGCCAGGTTTCTCAAAGCGCAACCGAGAGACCGGCGCAGCATGCTCCGCACGCTCCTTCGACTCGACGTCTACGAGTTAATGCGGGAACGGGCTCAGCGTTCGGCGGCGGCAAAGAAGGTCGCTGTCGATTCTCTGCAGAAAGTCCTGTTGGATGAGTACGCCGATGTCGACGAGGCCGCTGTCGCCCGGCTGGTGACGGAGCACTCCGGGGTCGTCGAGTCGCTCGAAGCTTCGAGAAAGAGGCGGGACGACTCCCAGGCCA
>JANOCF010000371.1:0-6002 GCA_031412055.1 Holophagales bacterium
CACGGCGACGAGACGCCCCGTATGGTCAACATGTATGGCATCACCGAGACGACCGTTCACGTGACCTTCCGGCGAATCCGGATACGGGACCTGAGCCGCGGCAGCGTCATTGGCGCGCCCATCCCGGACCTCTCCGTGCACGTGCTGGATCCGATGCTCCGTCTCCAGCCGATCGGGGTGACCGGGGAGATCCACGTGGGCGGCGCCGGCCTCGCGCAGGGCTATTTCGGACGGCCGGACCTCACCGCCGCGCGCTTCGTGCCCGATCCGTTCTCCGCGGAGCCTGGAGCGCGCCTGTACCGCTCGGGAGACCTGGCGCGCCGCCTGCCGGACGGCGACCTGGAGTACCAGGGGCGGATCGACCATCAGGTCAAGATCCGGGGCTTCCGCATCGAGCTGGGGGAGATCGAGGCCGCACTGGTCCGCCATCCGGGAGTGCGGGAGGCGGTGGTGCTGGCGCGCGAGGACGTCCCTGGCGAAAAGCGGCTGGTCGGGTATATCGTCCCGGCCCAGGATTTCGCGGCCCCGCTGAACATCGCAGGGCTGCGGGATTTCCTGCAGGAGGGCCTTCCCGAGTACATGATCCCGTGGGCCTTTGTGGAGCTGGACGCCTTGCCCGTGACCGACAACGGCAAGCTCGACCGGGCGGCGCTGCCGGCCCCCCGGGAGGCGCAGGCAGGCCGGACCGCCGCCGTGGCGCCGCGCAACGACATGGAGCGGTCGATCGCCGCGGTCTGGCGCGAGGTGCTCCACCTGGATGACGTGGGGGTGCAGGAGAGCTTCTTCGAGGTGGGAGGCAGCTCGCTGCTCATGGCCCGCCTGCAGAGCCGGCTGCGTGCGGCGATCGACCGGGAGATCCCGCTGGTCGAGCTGTTCCGGCATCCCACGATCGAGAGCCTGGCGCGCAGCCTGGAGGCGGACGCGCCCCGGCCGGAAGAGAAGACCGAGCAGGTGAAGGCCCGCACCGACACGCGCCGCGAATCGATGAAGCAGCTCCAGCAGGCGCGCAGCCAGCGCCGGGGCCGCAAATGAGGAGTCTGTATGAGTGAGCCGAGCCTGGGGATCGCGATCGTCGGACTGTCCGCCCGTTTTCCGGGGGCGAGCGGGACGGAGGAGCTCTGGCGCAACCTCCGCGACGGGGTGGAATCGATCACTTTCTTCACCGACGAGGAGCTGGCGGCCGCCGGGGTCGGCTCCGCGCTGCTGCGCAACCCGCGCTACGTCCGGGCCAAGGGGGTGCTGGCGGACGCCGACCTCTTCGACGCCGCCTTCTTCGGCTTCACGCCGAGGGAGGCCGAGGCCATGGACCCGCAGCACCGGGTCTTTCTGGAGTGCGCGTGGCAGGCGCTGGAAGACGCGGGCTGCGATCCAGAGCGCGTCCAGGGGCGCATCGGCCTCTGGGCGGGCTCGGGCGCCAGCACCTACCTGATCTCGAACCTCCTCCCGAACCGTGAGCGGATGGAGTCGTTCGGCGCGTTCCAGGTGCTGCTCCTCAACGACCGTGACTTCCTGGCCACCCGCGCGGCCCACAAGCTCAACCTGCGCGGGCCGGGCATGGTGGTGCAGTCCGCGTGCTCGACCTCCCTGGTGGCCGTGCACCTTGCCTGCCAGAGCCTGCTCGGCGGCGAGTGCGACGTGGCGCTCGCCGGCGGCGTCTCGATCAGCTCGCCCCTGGTCACCGGCTATATCTACGAGGAGGGGAGCGTGATGTCGCCCGACGGCCACTGCCGGGCCTTCGACGCCTCCGCGGCGGGCGCGGTGGAGGGGAACGGCTGCGGCATCGTGGTGCTCAAGCGTCTCGACGATGCCCTGGCCGACGGCGATCACATCTACGCCGTGATCCGCGGCTCGGCCGTGAACAACGACGGCTCGGCCAAGGTCGGCTTCACCGCGCCGGGCGTCGAAGGGCAGGCCGACGTCATCTCCGAGGCCCTGATGATGGCTGGCGTCGAGCCCGACTCGATCGGCTACGTAGAGGCCCATGGCAGCGGCACGCCCCTGGGCGATCCCATCGAGGTGGCGGCCCTGACGCAGGCCTTCCGCGCCGGCACGGAGCGCGAGGGCTTCTGCGCAATCGGCTCGGTCAAGACCAACTTCGGCCACTGCAACACCGCGGCGGGCGTGGCCGGCCTGATCAAGACGGCGCTCGCGCTGACCCACAGGACGCTGCCGCCCAGCCTCAACTTCGAGCGGCCCAACCCGCAGGCGGCGCTCGACAGCAGCCCCTTCTACGTCTGCACGCGGGCCACCCCCTGGGAGACGGACGGGCCGCGGAGGGCCGGCGTCAGCTCGTTCGGGCTCGGCGGCACCAACGTCCACGCCGTCCTGGAGGAGACCCCGGAGACCGAGCCGGGCGACGAGCCGTCCCGGCCGCTCCAGCTCCTCGTACTCTCCGCCCGGACTCCGACCGCCCTGAAAGCTGCGGCCATCCGACTGGCGGATTTCCTGGAGGCTCATCCGGACGTGGCCCTGGCCGACGCCGCGTGGACGCTCCAGGTGGGGCGCCGCGAATTCGAGCACCGGAGGGCCGTCGTCGCCCGCGATCGGAACGAGGCCGTGGCCGCCTTGCGCTATGCCGGTGTGTCCGGGCAGCCTGAAGGACAGGGGAGAAGGCCCGTGGTATTCCTGTTCCCCGGGCTCGGCGATCAGTACGTGGACATGGCCCGCGAGCTGTACGTGTCGGAGCCGCTTTTTCGCGAGCAGATCGACCTCTGCGCCGGCAAGCTCCATGCCTGGCTCGGCACCGACCTGCGCGAGGTGATGTTTTCGCCCGGCCCGTGGTCTCCAAAAGAGGAGCGGGGTCCGGACTTGCGCGCCATGCTCCGCCGCAACGGCCCGGCGGAGGTCTCCCGTCTGCACCAGACCCTGTTCGCGCAGCCGGCCTGCTTCGTCGTCGAGTACGCCCTCGCCCGCCTCCTGATGGACTGGGGGATCAAGCCCGAGGCGATGATCGGCTACAGCCTCGGCGAGTACGTGGCCGCGTGCCTTGCCGGAACCCTCTCCCTGGACGACGCTCTGGAGCTGGTGGCGAGAAGGGCGAAGCTCATCCAGGAGCTGCCCGGCGGAGCCATGCTCGCGGTGCCGCTGCCCGAGGAGGAGGTCCGGCCGCTGTTGGGCGAAGGGCTCGCGCTCTCGGCCACGAACGGTCCTCACTTCTGCGTGGCCGGCGGTCCGGCCGCAGCGGTCGATGCGCTCGAACGGCGGTTGTCGGAAAGGGGCGCGAGCTGCCTGCGACTCCAGACCACCCACGCCTTCCACTCACCGATGATGGAGCCGGCCGCCGCACCCTTCTTGGAGATCGCACGCCGGGTAAGGATGGAGACGCCCACCTTCCCCTGGCTCTCCAACGTCACCGGCACCTGGATTACCAACGAGGACCTCGCGGAGCCCGGCTACTGGGTCCGCCACATGGTCGGAACGGTGCGTTTTGCCGAGGGGCTCGGTGAGCTGCTGCAGGAGCCCGGGCGAGCCTTCGTGGAGGTCGGGCCTGGAGCGACGCTCGGCACCCTGGTCCGGCAGCACCCGGAAGCTCCGCCAAGCCTGCCCGCGGTCTCCACCATCCGCCGGGCCGGCGAGGGGCGCTCCGACTTGCACCACCTCCTGGAGGCGGTCGGCCGCCTCTGGACGGAAGGTGTCGAGGTCGACTGGCCCCGGTTCCATCGCGGCGAAAACGGCGAGCGGCGTCTCAAGGTCGCGCTGCCCACCTATCCCTTCGAGCGTCAACGCTTCTGGGTCGATCCGCCCGCGGAGCCGTCCAAGGCGGCCCGTCCGGCCGAAGCCCGCCCTGAGGTGGACGACTGGTTCTGGATTCCGGTCTGGAAGCAGGCCCCGCCGTCTCCGCGATTCCAGGCGCCGGACGCTGGAGAGCGCTGGCTGATCTTCGCGGATCAGGGAGGACTCGGAGAGCGGATCGCGGAGCGCCTGCGACGGGACGGCGTATCCGTCGCCACGGTGGCCGCGGGCGAGGCCTTCGATCTGCAAGAGACTCCGCCGGCCCGCGTGCTCCACCTGTGGAGCGTGACGCCGGACGAGCCTTCCCTCGACGAGGCCTGGAAGGCGGGCGTCGAGAGTCTCGTTCATCTCGATCAGGCGCTTGCCGGCACCGAGGGTCCGAAGATCCGTGTCGCCGTGGTGGGGAACGGGCTGCAGGAGGTGATGGATGGCGATTCCATCCACCCCGCCAAGGCGCCGGTGATCGGCGCGGCGAGGGTGATCCGCCAGGAGTCGGCGCGGCTCGTCTGCGGCACGATCGACATCGTGGTGCCGCCGCCGGGCTCGCCCGAGGAGGAGCGTCTGATCGGGCGCCTCCTGGAGGAGGTGTCAGGCCCGGCAGAGGATTCCGTGGCCTGGCGTGGCAGGCAGCGCTGGGTGCGCGCCTTCGAGCCGGTCCGCCTGCCCGCGAAAGCCGCTGGCCGCTCCCGCCTCACGGCGGACGCGGACTGCCTGGTAATCGCTCCGGAGCAGGGGCCGGGGAGGGCACTCGCCAAAGCCCTGGAGCGCTTCCTTGGGGCAACTCTCGTCACTGCCGGAGATCCGGACGCGATCCGCGCGGCCCTGAAGCAGGCGCGCGGGCGGGGCGTCATCTACACGGGCGGCTCCTTCACGGGCGGCCTGGTCCAGCTCAAGACACCGGAGGCGCTCCGCTCCGCCCTCGACTCCCTGCGCGGCGCGCAGGCTCTGCTGGAGGCGGTGGCGGAGGAGTCGCAGCCCCCTGCCTTCATGGTCCTGGCGTCGTCCACCCCGGCGTTGACCGGCGGCCTGGGCCAGCTCGACCTCGCGGCGGCGGGCGCCTTCCTGGATGCCCTCGCGGTGCGGCAGGCCGCGACGTCCGGCCCCTTCACCGTGGTTGTTCACTGGGACCCCTACCAGTGGGACGGCTGGCTCGCGGCAGGCGCCGCGGCCACGGCGGGCATGCAGCCGGAGGACGTCCGGCGCAGCCTGGATCTCTACGCCATCCGCTCCGAGAAGAGCGCCGACGCCCTGCGCCGTCTCCTGGCCGCCTCCTTCCCGAGGGTGGCGGTGTCGGACCGCGAGCTGCCGCGCCTCATCGAGGAGGCCGACGCGGCCACGGCCGAGGACCTCCTGCGACAGATCGCGCCGGCGCGGACGGAGAGGACGGGACGCGCCGGCCTCTCACGGCCATACGAGCCAGCGCGCGACGAGTTGGAGGAGTCGCTCGCCGGGCTCTGGCAGGAGCTGTTCGGCATCGAGCCGCTCGGCGTCACGGACGACTTTCTGGAGCTTGGCGGGCACTCCCTCCTGGCGATCCAGATGGCGACCCAGCTCCGCAGCCGGTTCGAGGTGGAGCTCCCGGTGACGGTGATGTTCGAAGCGCCCACAATCGCTGAGCTGGCCGGCGTGATCCGCCGCGAGCGCGGCGAAGAGGATCCCGACGAGTTGGAGAAGCTGCTCGCCCTCGTCGAGGGGCTCTCGCCCGAGGAGGCGCTCCAGCGTATGGAAGAGCTGCAGTCGCTGTCGGCGCCGTCGGAGGAGATGGCGCGGTGAGCGTCTCCGATCGTCTGTCGGCGCTGACGCCGGAGCAGCGCGCCCTCTTCGAGGCGCTGCGGGCGAAGCAGAAGAAGCCGGCCGCGCGCACCCTCCAGCCGCCGCCCGTGCACCGGCTTTCCGGTCCCACGGGCGAGGGCGACTGGCCGCTGTCGCTGGACCAGGAGCGGCTCTGGTTCATGCACGAGCTCGATCCCGGGAACACCGCGTTCAACATCGATGCGGCGAGCCGCATGCGCGGGCCGCTCCACATCCCGGCCATGATCGGCGCCCTCCAGGAGATCGTGCGCCGCCACGCCGCGTGGCGCACCACGTTCACCACTGTCGACGGCCAGCCGGTGCAGCGCGTCATCCCTCATCGCACCCAGGACGTCTCGGTGATCGATGTCTCCGGGCTGCCTGTCGAAATCCGTGAGCCGGAGTCCATGCACCTCCTCGCCGAGGGCACCCGCGCGCTCTTCGACCTGGAGCGGGGGCCCCTGGTGCGGGTGGCCTTT
>JANOCF010000372.1:0-1659 GCA_031412055.1 Holophagales bacterium
CCGACATCATCGAGGGGTTCCAGGCGGGGTCCCACACCAGCTCGACGTCGGCCGATTTGACGCCCGGTACGCTTGCCACCTTGGCCTGGACCTCGCCGGGGAGCGTGCCCGCGACCGGGCAGCCGGGAGCCGTGAGGGTCATCTTCACCTTGACGTCGCCGTCCTCCAGGATGTCGATGTCGTAGATCAGGCCCAGCTCGTAGATGTTGACCGGGATCTCGGGGTCGAAGACCGTCTTCAGCGCCTCGACGATGCTGTTCTCGAGGTCTCCCGCAGCCGGCGGAGCATCGGGAGCATCGGTCTGGGTATTGGTATCCATGTCAGCCATGTCGATTCCTTTCCTTCGTCCTCATTCGGTCTGAACGGGGCGGTCCTGCTGATCCAGGGCGGCCTGCACGGCGTGCCAGGCCAGGGTCGCGCACTTGACCCGGATCGGATACTCGCGTACGCCGGCAAGCACGGCCAGCTTGCCCAATGTCTCGGGGTCTGCATCGCCGCCCTTGCCGCTGGCGGTCAGCAGGTCGTGGAAGCCGTGAAACAGCTCGCGGGCCTCCTCGACCGACCGGCCCTTGAGAGCCTCGGTCATCAGGGAGGCCGAGGCGGTGGAGATGGCGCAGCCCGAGCCCTGGAAGGAGATGCCCTGGATGCGGTCGCCTTCGATCTGCAGGAAGACGCTCACGCGGTCGCCGCAGAGGGGGTTGTACCCCTCGGCCAGCCGGTTGGCGTTCTCCAGCTTCCGGAAGTTCCGCGGGTGGCGGTTGTGATCGAGGATGATCTCCTGGTAGAGCTCGCGCAGGTCTGACATCAGCCGAAGATCTCCTGGGCACGCCGGAGGGCGGCGACGAGCGCGTCCACGTCTTCCATGCGGTTGTAGAGGCCGAAGGACGCCCGCGTGGTGGCCGGGACGCCGAAGTGCGCCATTACGGGCTGGGCGCAGTGGTGCCCCGCGCGCACCGCGACGCCCTCCTGGTCCAGGATGGTGCCCACGTCGTGCGGGTGAACCCCCTTGAGGACGAAGGCCGCGACGGCCGCCTTGTGCCGCGCCGTGCCGATGAGCCGCAGACCGGGGATCTCCAGCAGGCGCTCCGTGGCGTAGGCGAGCAGCTCCGACTCCCAGGCCGCGATGACGGGGAGTCCGATCCACTCGACATAGTCCAGGGCTGCCGCGAGGGCGATCGCCCCCTCGATGAAAGGGGTGCCCGCTTCGAAGCGGTGCGACGGCGGCGCGAAGGTGGTCTCCTCGAAGGTCACGCCGTGGACCATGCCGCCGCCGGTCTGCCATGGAGGCATCTCGTCGAGCAGCTCGAAGCGGCCGTAGAGGGCGCCGATGCCGCTGGGACCGTAGACCTTGTGGCCGGAGAAAGCGTAGAAGTCGCAGCCCAGCGCCTGCACGTCGACGCCGATGTGGGGCACACCCTGGGCGCCGTCCACCAGGACCAGCGCTCCGTGCCGGTGGGCCATCGCGGCCATCTCCCGCACCGGGTTGATGGTACCCAGCGAGTTGGAGACGTGGGCGACGGCCACCATGCGGGTACGGTCCGAGAGCAGGCGCTCGAACTCCTCCAGGATGACCTCGCCCCGGTCGTCGAGGGGGGCCACCCGAAGGGTCGCGCCCCGCTCCAGGCAGAGGGCCTGCCAGGGCACGAGGTTGGAGTGATG
>JANOCF010000373.1:0-1692 GCA_031412055.1 Holophagales bacterium
GTTCCCGGGTCCTTCAGGTCCTTCAGGTCGTTTAGGTCGTTTAGGTCCTTTTCACGGCTTCCGCAGCCGGATCCGGAGGTGGTTGTCCCGCGCCTCGATCCCGGTGATCCTCACCGCCGGGTCCGCCAGGTCGATCACAATGTGCAGCTCGTTGCCGCCGGACTTCTCGTGGTAGCCCACGCGGATCTGCCGGACCTCGCCCGTGCCCACCGCTACCTTGGTGGAAGGGCAGGGACGCGAGATGCCGACCAGGCGGACCAGCTCGCGGGGCGGGTTGCCGATGCGCGACTGGTCGTAGACCTCGGGCCGGATGGCGCCGTTGCCCCACAGGATGATGTCCGTGCCACCGCCAGCCTGCTCGAAGGTGATCCGCTCCAGCACGGTCAGCGACGGGCCGGCAGGCGCGGGCGGCGGGGTCTCGGCTGCCGCCGGTGCTATTGGCGCGAGTGGCGCGAGCGGCGCGGCCGGCTCGGGCGACTTGCGCTGGACCACCTCGGGAAGCGGCCCCGCGGGCTCCTCCTCGACGACCTCGGCGGCCCGGGGCTCGGCTGGCGCTGCCTGGGCCGCGACCTCGGACTCGTCAGGCGCGTTGGGATCATTGCCGCCGAATCCGGCCATGCTCATCAGGGAGTCCCGGAACAGATATCCCGCCACCGCGAGCGCCAGCAGCAGGCCGAGGAGCACGAAGGGCAGGATCGCCCGCTTCGGACGCGCGGGGGCGCTCGCCGACCTCGCCGACAGGGCCGAGAAGGAGAGCGACGGCCGCATGGTCTCGGGCTCGTCCATGGGCGGCATGGGCGCCATGAACGGCGGGAAGTCGTCGTCCAGATCGCTCCGGCTGCCCGCAGGCGATCCGAGGAGATCAAGCCCGTCATCCGACAGCGGCGGCAGCCAGGCGGACGAGTCCACCGGCGGCAGCGAGCCGGAGTCGGGCAGGTCCGGGAAAGGCGCGTTCGGCTCGGTGAACGCCTGGGCCGGCACCGGGTCGGGAGGCCGGAGCGACACGTCGAACGGGACGCCGCCGTCCTGGATGTACTGGTCCACGATCCGGTAGATCAGCTCCTTGCTCCCCTCGCTCAGCTCCAGGAAGCGGATGCCGATCCCGGTCGGACGGTGAGGGCCTTCTGCCACGAGTCTCGTCCACACGACTTCGCCCTTCCCTTGAATGATCTCGAAGCCGTCCCCAAGCCGGAACTCGAAATCCAGCACACTGCCGGGCGGCACCGGGCTCTTGGCGGTGATGAACATCCCCGTGGGCGAGATGTTCGATGAGTACTCGCTGATGAATCCGTCGAAACGATCGAACTTGAGCATGACCGAGGTCGCGATCGGCACACGCCGCGAATCGCGGGGAACGCTGGAGAGGTCAAACGGCTGCTGCGACATCGAAAACGCGCCTCGTCAAAAGTCCCGGTCGGTTAGCGCGCATGATAACAGCAGAAACGGTCCAAGCGGGAACCCGATGATCCAGCCAGTTGGAGGCCCCCGGCAGTTGCGGTTAGAATCACCTCCCGGCGGCCGGCGCGCCGGCGCCCTGAGACCCGATACCCCACCCTTTCCGAAGCTCCGGAGGACAGATGAGCCCCATTGTGCTCGAAGAGAAGAAAAAAGCGGCGACCGCCGATTATATTGAGCTGGAGGAGCGCTACGGCGCGCACAACTATCACCCGCTGGACGTCGTCGTAAGCCGGG
>JANOCF010000374.1:0-4212 GCA_031412055.1 Holophagales bacterium
CTACCGGGGCGGATGCGGCCCTCCCGAATCTGTTGAGCCCTCCATTCCGCCCGCTCCTGCAGAGTTCTTGGGGCAGAGCTTTTCTTCGGTTCCTGTGGCATTTCTCAAGGCTACATGTCGCAAGAGGACATGTCAACTTACTCCCTGGCCCGGGTCGGCCGCCTTCGGCTTGCCGGCGATCGCGAGGAACAGCTCCTGGACGACCTCCCGCAGCTCGATCGTGTAGTAGGACAGGTCGCGCAGGCTCTGCTCGAGCTGCTCGGTGGTGGGGCGCACGAGCCCGCCGCCGGGCCGCGGGCGGACCTTGTGGGTCATGCGCTCGTCGAGGAGCTGCAGCTTCTGGTAGGCGTCCTTGAGTCGCTGGGGGTCCATGTCACTTCCTTCCTGGTTTGAGCTTGGGGATCTGAAGGGTGAACTCCACCAGGCGCTCGATCTCCTCCGGAGTCAGGCGCTTGGAGTAGGCCGGCATCGGGCCCTCCCCCTCCGCGATCCGCTGCCGGACGGCGCCCCGGTCCCCTCGCAGGACCATGGGCGACGTACGGAGGTCGAGGTGGGGGTAGAGCTTGGACGGGCGCTTCGGCCCCTCGGCGGCCGGCCCATGGCAGCGCTGGCAAGAGGTCCGGTAGAGGCCGGGCCCGCTGCGGTCCCGGGAGCAGGCCCCCAACAAGACGGCTATCAGGAGCACCGGCACAGACCTCAACGGCGGTGGACCATCGTCGCGGTGGCCTGGTCCCGCGGCCGGACCACGATCTCGTCGATGTTCACCCGGGAGGGCCGGGTGGCGATCCAGGCGATGCAGTCCGCGACGTCCTCGGCGGTCAGCGGCTCCATGCCCCGGTAGACCGCCTTGGCCCGCTCCTCGTCCCCGGCGAAGCGCACCCGCGAGAACTCGGTCTCCACCAGACCGGGGGAGACGTCCGTAACCCGGATCGGCTCGCCCAGCAGCTCCAGCCGCAGCGTCCGGGTGAGGGCTCGCTCGGCATGCTTGGCGCCGGTGTAGCCCGCCCCTCCCGCGTAGGTCTCGAACCCGGCGATGGAGCCGACGTTGATCACGTGGCTGTCCCCCGAGGCCCGCAGCCGCGGCAGCAGGGCGCGGGTCATCCTCATGGTGCCGAGGACGTTGGCCTCCCACATCCAGCGCCACTTGTCATCGACGGCATCCTCGATGCGCTCTACGCCCAGGGCGCCGCCCGCGTTGTTGACCAGCAGGTTGAGCGTTTCGGGGAGTCGGGCCGCGAAGGCTTCGACGCTGGCCTGATCGGTGATGTCCAGAGGGATCGCAGTCGCCGCGCCCGCGCCGATATTGTCGGCTAGCGCTTGGAGCCGATCCTGGCGCCGGGCTCCCACGAAGACCTGGAAGCCGGCCTCGGCGAGGGCACGGGCGGTGGCCGCCCCGATACCGGAGCTGGCGCCGGTCACAACGGCGGTCTTGGTCGGCATACGTCGTTCTCCTCAGATCTCGGCGGACGGGCACCGGTCGGCGACCGGGCAGATGGGGCACTCCGGCTTGCGCGCCTTGCAGATCTTGCGGCCGTGGTCGATCAGCAGGTGGGACCAGAGGGTCCAGTCGTCCTGGGGCACAAGGGGAAGAAGGTCGCGCTCGATCTTCTCCGGGTCGGTCTGCTCGGTGAGGCCCAGGCGGCGCGAAAGGCGCTGGACATGGGTGTCGACCACGATCCCCACATTCTGCCCAAAGGCGTTGCCCAGCACCACGTTGGCAGTCTTGCGCCCCACGCCCGGCAGCGCCTTCAGCTCGTCCATGGTGGACGGCACCTCTCCGCCATGCTCCGCGAGCAGGGTCCGCCCCAGGTTCTGGACGGCCCGCGCCTTGTTGCGGAAGAAGCCGGTGGTGCGCACCAGCTCCTCCAGCTCGGGGAGCGGGATCTCGGCGTACTCCCTGGCCGTAGGGCAGCGCCGGAACAGCGCCGGGGTGGCCTGGTTGACCCGCTCGTCGGTGCACTGGGCGGCGAGGACGGTGGCGACCAGGAGCTGCAGCGGCGACTCGAAGTTGAGGGAGCAGCGACTCTCCGGATACTCGCGCTTCAGGCGGGCCAGGATCTCGCCCGAGCGGGCGCGCCGCGCCTTGCCCGACTCCCGCCGCGCCTGCGCCGGGGTGATTCCTGCGGTCGATTTACCAGGAGTCGCCATGGCTACTCGTTGGAGGTGAAGGCCCGCGTTACCCAGTTGAAGACGCCGATCACCAGGCCGCCGAGGATGGCGGGCAGGCAGCCGTCGATCCGCAGGCCGTCCAGGAACATGTCGGCCAGGTAGAGCATCAGGCCGTTGATCACCAGGTAGAACAGGCCGAGAGTGAGGACGATGAGCGGCAGCGAGAAGAGGCTGACGATCGGCTTGACGACCAGATTGATCAGGCCCAAGACCAGGCCGGCGACCAGCAGGTACGCGAGGCTGCCCTGGTAGTGAATTCCCGGGATCAGATAGGCGGCGATCAGTAGAGCGACGCCGTTGAGCACGACCTGCAGCAGAGCGCGCAGCATGGGGATCTCCCCTCCATTTCGAGGGGGGATCTTATCCTTTTTCGGCGATCTCCCGGGCCACCTGCACGGCCTTGCGCTCGTTCTCGAAGGTGAGGCGGGCGAGCCCCTCGTCCCAGGACATCCACTCGGCTCCCGAGACCTCCCGGGGGTCGAAGTTGGCGGTGTCGCCGCTGACGAAGTCGAGAAGGAAGTAGTCCACGGTCTTGTGCACCCGGCGCCGGCCCCCGTCCACGAACCAGTACTCGACGCCGGGCAGCGGGGCGCGGATCCGGCCGGTGACCCCGGTCTCCTCCCGCACCTCGCGCACCGCGGTCTCCTCAGGGGTCTCCCCGTGCTCGATATGCCCCTTGGGGAGCTGCCAGCGCTTCCCCTCCAGGACGGAGATGAGAAGGATCTGCGAGCCGTGGAGGACCAGCCCTCCGGCCGAGCGGTGGTGCTCGGTCGGCAGCTCCCGGGTCTCTTTCGCGCGGGCGGAGCGTCCTCGGTTGCGGGGGGAGGGCGTCAGTTGGACGGCTCCTCGCCCGCGGGCTTGGTCCAGGAGGGGAGCGTGGCCGGATCGACCCCCACCGACTGCAGGGCGTCGGACCACACCTCGTCGGGATCGGGGGCGAAAATCAGGTCGTTCCGGACAGGTGCGGTGAGCCAGTCGTTCCTCAGGATCTCTTCGATGAGCTGGCCCGAGCCCCACCCGGCATAGCCGAGGAACAGGCGGAATTCGGACGGAGGCGTCTCGGCCAGCCGGGCGAGATCGCCGATGTGCTGGGTGATGGAGACGCCCGGCAGGACCTCAGTGGCCGCCTCGGTCTCCACCGGCCCGGGGGAGAACAGCACCGTGCCGAGCTGCGGCTGGACCGGGCCGCCGAAGTGCGCCACGATCTCTTCCTCTCCCTGCCAGTCCACCTCCATCCCCTTCAGGATCTCGTTGAGGCGGATGCCGGTGGGACGGTTGACGATGAATCCGAAGCTCCCCTCCTCCTCGTGGTGGAGGAGGAGCACCACGCTCTTGTGGAAGAAGGGATCCTGGACCTGGGGCATGGCGAGGAGCAGCATGGGGGTTGTCAGGTCCGAGGTGGTGTCCGCGATATCGGCGGGATTGGCGGGATTCGCGAGTTCCGGCATAACCCGCCCATCTTACCCCGTGGTGGTGACACCCCGCGCGGCTTGTACCTGATATCGTTGCAGGCCCGGGCGCCGGACTCCGGCGAGCCCGCCCGCCCGGCGACCCCCTGTAGATCCGAGGAGAGACCATGAAAGATAGCTTTGGAAGTCGTGCCACCCTGAACGTGGGAGGCCGCGAGCTCCGGATAGCCCGGCTGGACGCGCTGGAGAAGCGCGGGCACAACCTGGCGCGGCTGCCCTTTGCCCTCCGGATCCTGCTTGAGAACCTCCTGCGGCGCGAGGACGGCGAGATGGTCACCGCCGACGATATCGAGGCGCTCGCGACCTGGGACCCGCAGGCCGTCCCGTCGCGGGAGATCGCCTTCATGCCCGCCCGCGTCCTCCTGCAGGACTTCACGGGCGTGCCGGCCGTGGTCGACCTCGCGGCCATGCGCGACGCCATGTCGGCCATGGGGGGCGACCCGAAGAAGATCAACCCGCTCCAGCCCGTGGAACTGGTCATCGACCACTCCGTGCAGGTGGACGAGTACGGCAGCGCCGCCGCCTTCCTGATCAACGCGGAGCGGGAGTTCGAGCGCAACCGCGAGCGCTACGC
>JANOCF010000375.1:0-3246 GCA_031412055.1 Holophagales bacterium
CTCCCCCTGCAACTGCCCGCGCAGGATCAGTGTGTTGACGAAGCAACCCATGACCCTCTCCGTCTCCCGGCGGGTGCGGCCCGCGATGGGCGCTCCGACCAGCACGTCGTCCTGCCCCGTGATCCGGTGGAGCAGCACCTGGAAGGAGGCGAGCAAGGTCATGAACAGTGTGGAGCCCATCTCCCGGCTGGTGGCCTCCGCCGCCCGGAGGAGCTCGGAGGGCAGGGCCAGCGGACGCGTGGCTCCCCGGTAGCTCTGCGCGGCCGGACGCGGCCGGTCGGTGGGCAGGTCGATCCGGGCAGGCGCTCCAGCCACAGCCTGCCGCCAGAAGCCGAGCAGCCGCTCCAGGGTCTCGCCCTGCAGCCAGCCGCGCTGCCAGACCGCGAAGTCGCCATACTGCACGGGCAGCTCCGGAAGGGACGGCTCCTGCCCCTGCGCAAGGGCGCCGTACAGGTCCATCAACTCCTCGATCAGCACGCCGGTCGACCAGCCGTCGCTCGCGATGTGATGGATGGTGAGGAGGAGGATCCACTCCGCCTCTTCGAGCCGCAGAATCCGAAACCGCGTCACCGGTCCCCGGTGCAGCTCGAACGGAATGGCCGCCTCCTCCCGGACCAGCCGCAGAGCCTCAGACCGTGCTTCCGGCAGCGATCGGAGATCGGCCAGGGAGAGCCGGACCGGGCCTGGTGGAGAGATCTGCTGTACGGCGCCGCCCCTGAAGTTTGCGTAAGTCGTGCGGAGCGACTCGTGCCGGTGAACGATCTGGCTGAGGCTCGCGTGGAGCGCGGCCATGTCGAGCGGACCGGCCAGACGCAGGCCCGCCATGATGTTGTAGGCCGGGCTCAGGGGATCGAGCTGGTGAAGAAACCAGAGCCGCTCCTGGGCGAACGAAAGCGGCAGATCGCAGTCGCGGGACACAGGCACGATCGGAGGCGCCAGGATACCCGAGCCCAAAGCGCGGAGGGCATCGATCCGCTCGGCCATGTCGGCCAGGGTCGGAGCCTCGAAGACGGCCCGCAGAGGCAGCTCAACGCCAAGCTCGCCGGCGACCCGGGAGACGAGCCGCGTGGCCATCAGCGAGTGGCCCCCAAGCTTGAAGAAGTTGTCCAGTAGGCCCACTCGGGCGACGCCGAGCACGTTCTCCCACAACGCGATGAGCGCCACTTCCGTAGCAGTCTGGGGAGCGGCGCTACACCCGGATCCCGCCTGAGCCGGTGCCCGCCGCTCCAGCTCCCGGCGATTCACCTTGCCATGGGCGGTCAGGGGGATCTCGTCGAGAACCGTGAACGTGGACGGAATCATGTACTCGGGCAGCCGCCCGGCCAGGAAGCCGCGCAGGTCGGCCTCTGGCCTGTCGGAGACTACAAATGCCGCGAGGCGCCGGTCGCCTCCATGGTCCACGACGAGCACGGCCGCCTGCCGGACCGCGGAATGTTGGAGCAGGATCGACTCGATCTCGCCCGGCTCGACGCGGAAGCCGCGGATCTTGACCTGCTGATCGGTTCGCCCGAGGAACTCCAGGTTTCCGTCCGGCAGCCAGCGCGCGCGATCTCCGGAGCGGTACCAGCGAACGCCTGGAGTGCTCACGAACTTCTCCGCGGTCAGCTCCGGCTGGTGGAGGTAGCCGCGAGTCACCCCGGGGCCGCCGATCCAGATCTCGCCGGGAACGCCGACGGGGACAGGGTGCCCTCCTCCATCCCGCACCTCAAGCACGGAGTCCGGGAGAGGCCGGCCCAGCAGCGCCCGTCCCGAAACAGGACCGCTCTCGTGCCACGAGCAGATGATCGTGGCTTCTGTCGGTCCGTAGAGAACGGTGATTCGCGCTCCCGGGAAGACCCGCCTCATGTCCAGGAGGAGGTCTGGCGGCACCGCATCGCCGCCCACGAAGATCTGGCGCAGCCCTGTCCTGCTCCCGCGGCTCCCGCGGCTCCCGCGGCGAGCCACCCCCGCGACCAGCTCCCGCATGAGAGCCGGCACTCCATGCAGGAGCGTCAGCTCGTCGAGGCTCTCCACGAGGTGAGGGATATCCAGGGTTGGGCGCAGCGGGAAGATCACGGAAGTCCCGCCGGCCAGAAGCGGCGCCAGCAGCTCGAACAGGAAGATGTCGAACGTGAAAGCCGCCAGGCAGGGCATCCGGTCCAAGGGCTGATCTCGAAGACCGCCCGGGCGGCTCGGAGAGCGTGAGAAAGGTTTCCATGCTCCACCAGGACCGCCTTGGGACGGCCCGTGGTACCCGACGTATGAATCAGGTAGGCCAGATCCCGCGGGGACACGGCGGCCGGCGGAGCAGGTACCTCCTCGCCGTCGTCTTCGAAGAAGGCCAACCGGACACGATCCAGGCCCGGCAGCCGCTCGGCCAGCGGCTCCTGCGTCACGAGGACCGGCGCCTCCTGGGAGAGCAGCGCGTCCTCGATCAGAAACGAGAGCCGCGCTTCCGGCTGGTGGGGATCGAGCGGGACATAGGCTCCGCCGGCCTTCCAGATCGCCAGGACGCCCACGGGCAGGTCCAGCGAGCGCTCCACGCACAGCCCTACCCGCGACTCGCGCGTGACGCCCAACGCCCGCAGCCGGCCGGCCAGACGGTTCGCCTGCTGATCGAGCTCCCCAAACGTGAGGCTCCCCCTCTCGAAGACCACGGCCGTCGCGCCGGGACGGTGGGCTGCTTGCTCCTCGAATAGCACGTGGACAGGCTTTTCCGCGGGCGTCCCCAGGCTCGTGTCGTTCCACTCCAGGATCTGGTGGGCTTCAGGCTCCGACAGGAGAGGCAGGCCGTCGATGGGGCGGTCCGGATCGGCCAGAGCCGCCTCCAGCAACACGCGGAAATGTGACAGGAAGCGCCGCATGGCCGTGGCGTCGAACAGGTCCGTGGCGTAGACGAGATCCCCCGTCAACCCCTCGGGGGTCTCCACGAGCGTGAGGCTCAGATCGAACTTGGAGGTCGTCGCCTGGAGATCGATCGGGTGCAGGGCCAGCCCGGGAAGATCGAGGCCAGTCATTGGAGGGGACGGCTCGATGTCGAGCATCACCTGGAAGAGCGGGTTGTACGCGAGGCTGCGCTCTACCCGCAGCTCCTCTACCAAGCGCTCGAAAGGCAGGTCCTGGTGAACGTACGCCTCCATCGCGGTGGCCCGGGTGCGGCTCACCAGCCCGCGGAAGGAGACGTCGCCCTCGAACCGCCCGCGCAGGACCAGCGTGTTGACGAAGAACCCGATCAATCCCTCGGTCTCGCGGCGGTTGCGGTTGGCG
>JANOCF010000376.1:0-3651 GCA_031412055.1 Holophagales bacterium
ACGAGCTCTGCACCTTCGAGATCATGGAGCAGTTCGTGGAGAGCGGCTCGCCGATCGGCCTGGATACCTCATGCACGAGCCGCATGAAGCGCCGGCCGTTCGCGATCAAGGAGGAGGAGCCGCAGAAGTAGTTCGTCGGCCTCGGCCTGCCCGGGAGGGTTCCCGCGTAAGTTTCCCGCGTACAATCCCGGGCGATGTCGCACATCGAGGCGCCCATCCCCCTGGGTCCTTTCCGCCTGGACCGCCGCATCGGCCGGGGCGGCATGGCCGAGGTCTGGACCGGCGTTCACGCGGCCCAGCAGGTCCCCGTCGCCGTCAAGATCATGACCGGCGAGCGGGCTCGCGAGGAGCGGTACCGGACATCCTTCCGCAACGAGATCCAGTCCGTCGCCAGCCTCGACCACCCCGGGATCGTCCTGGTCTTCGACCACGGGGAGGTCAGCTCCCAGGGGGAAGACGCCTCCGGCGGCCTGCTCCTGGCCGGGAGCCCCTGCCTCGCCATGGAGCTTGCGGAACAGGGCACCCTCGCGTCGCTCCCCGCCGAGGGCCGGGACTGGAATGAGCTTCGCCGCATCCTCCTCATGCTGCTGGCGGCCCTCGGCCATGCCCACGCCCGCGGGGTGGTTCACCGCGACCTCAAGCCTACCAACGTGCTGCTCTTCGGCGACGGCCCCGGGCCTCCGCGCCTCAAGCTCGCCGACTTCGGACTGGCCCAGGCGTTCGAGCTGCAGGTGGGTCCGGACTCCGCCGACTTCGTCTGCGGCACTCCGGCCTACATGGCGCCCGAGCAGCTCCGGAGCGAGTGGCGCGACTACGGCCCCTGGACCGATCTCTACGGCCTGGGATGCCTCGCCTGGTCGCTGGCCACGGGCAGGCCGCCCTTCAGCGATCCCGGCCTGCTCCAGCTCGTCCGCATGCAGCTCGAGGAGGACCCACCGTCGTTTGAGCCTCTCTTCGCGGTGCCGCGGGGCTTCGAAGGCTTTCTCCGCCGTCTCCTTCAGAAGGAGGCCGGGAACCGCTTCCTGCGGGCGGCGGACGCCGCCTGGACCCTGTCGAAGCTCGGCGAACCAGTGGCCCCGGAACCGCGGGGGACCGAGGGAACCGAGGGAACCGAGGAAAACACCGCGCCCGATCCCGACGAACCGCCCACCGAGGTCATCCCCATCCCAGGTCTACTGGCGGGCGTGCGGTTCTCCCCCTTCCCTCCCCCAGCGGGATCCGACACCGAGCTCCCATCCACGCGGGAGTCTCCGCCGCTGCCGTCCACCTGGGCGCATCCGGTCTCTCGTCCGTCGTCCATGAAGCTGGTGGGCGCCGGCCTTGGCCTCTATGGCCTGCGCTCGGTCCCGCTGGTGGGCAGGAAGGCCGAGCGCGACGTCCTCTGGCAAGCCCTGGCCGAGGTCCACGCCCAGCACCGGCCCCGGCTGGTGCTGCTGCGCGGCGCGGCCGGCAACGGCAAGACACGGCTCGCCGGATGGATCGCCGAGCGGGCGGACGAGGTCGGAGGCGCCTGGGTGCTGCAGGCCTCTCACGGCCCGAGCCCCGGGGCCGGGGAGGGACTGTCCCGGATGATGGCCCGCCACCTGCGCTGCGTGGGCCTGCCCCGGACCTCCGTCATCGAGCGCGCGCGGCGCCTGCTGCGGTTCTGGAAGGTATCGGACGACGAGGAGGCCGCGGGGCTGGCCGACCTCATGGCTCAAGCCACGGAAGCCCCGAGAAGCGCGGAGCCCAACCCTTCCGGCATTCCGGCTCTTCGGCCGCAGACGGCCGGCGAGCGGTTCCGCCTGCTGGAGCGCCACTGCCGGCGCCTGGCTCGCACACGGCCGGTCCTGATCCTCCTGGACGACGTGCACTGGAGCGCCGAGTCCATCGCCTTCGCCGAGCACCTGCTGCGGGCCGGCAACGCCGGCGACATTCCGGTCCTGATCCTGCTGACGATCCGCGATGAGGCGCTCGCCGAGCGCCGTCTCGAGTCGGAAGCTCTCGCGGAGCTGCTCTCCTTCCCTGGTGCGATGTCCCTGGAGGTGCCTCTCCTCTCCGTGGACGAGCGCGCCGCGCTGGTCCAGGAGCTGCTCGGCCTGTCCGGAGAGCTGGCGGCCCAGGTCGAGGAGCGGACGCACGGCAACCCGCTCTTCGCCGTGCAGCTCGTGGGCGACTGGGTGCAGCGCGGCGTGCTCGAGGTGGGAGAGAACGGGTTCGTTCTCCGCGCGGGCGAGGAGGCCCGCCTCCCCGACGACCTGCACGAGGTCTGGTCCACCCGTGTGGACCGCCTGGTCGACTCGCTGCCGCCAGGCTCGCGGCGGGCGCTGGAGATCGCAGCCGCGCTGGGTCTCATCGTCGACCGGACCGAGTGGAAGACCGCCTGCGCGGCTGCCGGGGCGCCCTGTCCGCCGCAGCTCCTCGAAAGCCTCCTGGCGAGCCACCTGGCGGACCGGGCCGAGGAAGGCTGGCGCTTCGTGCATCCCATGCTGCGGGAGAGCCTGGAGCGGATCGCTCGGGAGTCCGGACGGTGGGCCTCCCACAACCGTTCCTGCGCGGCCATGCTCCTGGCGCGGGCGGTGGCGGAAGAGCGGGGCGTGTCCGAGCGTCTCGGGCGGCACCTGCTCCTGGCCGGCCAGCCGGCGGCCGCGGTCGACTTCCTCCTGCGCGGCGCCCGCGAGCGGAGGGAGATGAGCGACTACCCGGCGGCGCAGGCCATGCTGGCGCAACGCGAGGAGACCTTGCAGTCGCTGGGCGTGGTCGCCCGCGACCCGCGCTGGGGCAACGGCTGGGTGCTGCGCGCCCGCATCCATCTCCACCAGGGGCAGCTCGACCAGGTCTTCCATTGGGCCGAGCGGGCTGCAAACGGCGGCAGCGGCGGCAGCGGCGCCGAGTGGGTGACGATCCGCTCCGAGGCCCTGCGCCTGCTCGGCGACGCGGCGCGGCGGCGCGGCCACCTGGACCAGGCGGTCGACCTCTATGAGAGGTGCATCGCCGTTCCGGAGAATCCGCACGGTGTGGCTGCGGGCTTCTGGGGACTGGCCGACGTGCTGCGACAGCGCGGCAAGCTGGGCCGGGCACGGGAGCTTTTCCTCGGCTCGTGCCTCCTCTACGAGCAGATCGGGGACGAGCACGGTATCGCCGATCACCTGATCGGACTCGCTGACCTGGCGCGGCAGCGCCTGGACGCGGCCGAGGCCGAGAGCCTGTACCGCCAGGCCCGCGTCCGCTTCACGGAGCTGGAGAACCAGTACGGCGTGTCGCGCTGCCTCAACGGTCTCGGGGAGGCAGCGCGCCTGCGAGGGGACCTGTCGCGGGCCCGCAACTACTACCTCCGCTCCCTCGGGATCCTGGAGAGGCTGAGATCCGCGGACGCGATGTTCCCGCGCTTCAATCTCGCGCTGGTGGCGATAGCCGAGAAGCGCTTCGAGGAGGCGGGCGAGTCGCTGGACGAGATCCGGCGGCGCCTGGAAGAGTTGAATTGGGGAGGGCTCCTCGCCTGCGTCCACACCGCCCGGCTCGCCTGCGCCGCGCACGCCCGGGCCTGGGATGCCTGGGAGGAGTCCTACAGCCGGGCCGCGGAGCTGCTCCGGTCGAGCGGCCTCAGCGACCCCGACGTGGCCTGGTGCGCGGATCTCACGGCCCGGCTGGCCCACGAGGCCGGAAGGCCGG
>JANOCF010000377.1:0-3125 GCA_031412055.1 Holophagales bacterium
CGGCCCGCTTCCGGATGGTGCTGCCGATCGACCTGCCCGACTCCCAGTTGATGGAGCTGCTCCTCCACGAGCTGTCGCACATCTTCCAGTACCACATGCTCTTCCAGGGGAGCATCGCCAAGGCCGTCGCGAGCGCGCCCCCGACGTGGTTCATGGAGGGCATGGCGTCCTACATGGCGAAGGATGAGACCGCGCGCGACAAGATGTTCCTCCGCGACGCGGTGGTCAACGACCGTATCCCGCCCATCAGCCGGGTCGACTTCGGCGGCTTCTTCGCCTACCGCTTCGGCCACGCGGTCTTCGACTTCATCGAGGAGCGCTGGGGCAAGGACGGCTTCCTGGACTTCCTCTACGAGATCCGCAACACCGTGGGCGGGCGGCCGGACCGCGCCGTGCAGCGGGCCTTCAAGATGGAGCCCGAGGACTTCGACCTCGAGTTCCGCCGCTGGCTGCGCCGCAAGTACCTGCCCGAGCTGGTCGAGACCGGCGAGCCCAGCGACTTCGGCCGCCTCTTCCGGACCCAGGAGCAGGGCAACACCCGCGAGACCTCGCCGGTGACCTCCCCGTCGGGCGACCTGGTGGCCGCGGTGAGCGCCTACAAGGGCGACATCGACGTCGTCCTCTTCGACGCCGAGAAGCGGACCCTGGTCCGCAACCTGACCAAGGGGTCCTCCAACGAGTACCAGTACCTCGTGGCCCAGGAGATGACCCTCGGCCGCAACATGGGACGCGACCTGGCCTTCTCGCCGGACGGCAACACCATCGCGGCCTTTGCCAAGCGCGAGAGGGGGCGCAGCCTTCTGCTTCTCGACGTGCTCAACGGCGGCCTGCGCGAGATCATCGACCTGGGCGACATCGAGCAGGCGCTGGCCCCCGCTTTCAGCGCGGACGGCCGCAAGGTCGCTTTCTCCGGCTGGCGCACCGGCCAGTTCGACGTCTTCGTGCTCGACCTCGAGAGCCGGGAGATCACCAACCTCACCAACGACGAGATCTTCGACGGCGCGCCGGCCTTTTCGCCGGACGGCCGCTCGCTCATCCTGGTGTCGGTGGTGGGCGACGGCTACGGCAAGCTGTTCCGCATGGACCTGGACAAGCCGGCCGCGCGCTTCCAACTCACCACCGGCGAGTCCAACGAGAACGATCCCACCTACTCGCCCGACGGCAAGCGGGTCTACTTCACCTCGGACCGCGACGGCCGCGACAACATCTACAGCCTCGACCTCGCGGGCGGCGAGCTGCGCCAGCACACCAACGTGGTGACCGGCGCGTCGATGCCCACCGTCCTGCGCGAGCCCGAGGGCGAGGAGCGGGTGGTCTTCACCGGCTTCTGGAAGGGAAGTTTCGGCCTGTACGTCTCCGAAGTGGACGAGCCGGTCAAGGAGCCCACCCGCGAGCCGGTGCCGGTCGAGCCCGCCCTGGCCCAGGACCTGCCGCGCTTCGAGCCGGACATCCAGGTCACCCTGGACGACGCCAACAAGGATAAATACGGCGGCTTCAAGTTCTTCCTGGAGGACGCCCAGAGCATCATCGGCGTCGACAGCAACCAGACCTACATGGGCCGCATCCTGCTGAGTTTCTCCGACTACCTGGGCGACCGGCGCATCCTGGCCGACCTCAGCTCGGTAGAGAGCTTCTCGAACTTCGACATCACCTACGCCGACTTCGGCGACCGCCTGCAGTGGCAGGTCAACCTGTTCGACTTCCGGGAGTACTACGTCCAGGGCGACTTCCTGGACCGGGGCGCCGGCAACCGGATCAAGACGGCGTACGAGCAGACCGGCGTCATCGCCTCGATCCTCTATCCCTTCACCTTCTACAGCCGGGCCGAGTTCGGCGGAGGCTACATCTACCGCCGGTACAACGCGCCCGTGCTCCGCCCGGATGATACGCTCGGCTTTGAAGCGATCACGCAGGACTTCCCGCTGGTGCGGGGCGCCCTTGTGGGCGACTCGGCACGCTACGCGAACTGGGGTCCGATCACCGGCCGCCGCTGGCGCTTCGACACCCTCTACGCGCCGGACCTCGAAGACAGCGGCACCCTGCTGGCCAGCGCGGACGTCGACCTGCGCCAGTACTTCTCGGTGACGCAGCGCAGCAACGTCGCCATCCGGCTCTTCGCCGGCCTCAACGAGGGCAACCGTCCCACCCCGATCTACATCGGCGGCATGGACACGATCCGCGGCTTCAACTTCCGCGAAATCACCGGCGACCGGGCCTTTTTCGCCAACCTGGAGTACCGGTTCCCGCTGGTCGACCTGGTAGCCACACCCATCCTGAACTTCCAGGGCATCCGCGGCGTGCTCTTCTTCGACTTGGGCGGCGCCTGGTACAACGACTTCGAGGACTTCGAGTTCTACAACTCCGACGAGAAGCGGCTGCAGGACGGCCTCAGTGCTTACGGCTGGGGAGTGACCGTCCAGTTCCTCGGCTTCGACCTGAACTGGGACTTCGCGCGGCGCTGGGACTTCAAGGACGAGCTCGACACCCAGACCTCGTTCTGGATCGGTACGAGGTTCTGAGACGACACTGAAGCGACGAAAGGGGCGCCCCGCGCGGGCGCCCCTTCCATTTACGCGACTCCTGATACACTCCTGCCTATATATGCGGATTCAGGTCCTAGGGGGCTACGGCGGCGAGAGCCTGGAGTGCAGGATGACGTGCCTGCTCATCAACGGGCGCATCGCGCTCGACGCGGGCTCGCTCTCCCAGGCGCTGTCGGTCGAGCAGCAGGTCGATGTGCAGACGATCCTGCTCAGCCACTCGCACATGGACCACACCAACTCGCTGCCGTTCTTCATCGAGAACGTCTACGGCAAAAGCGAGAAGGCCATCGACATCCACGGCTCGACGGCCACGATCTACGCTATCCGCAAGTACCTGTTCAACAACGCCACCTGGCCGGACTTCACCCGCCTGCCCAACCACCTCCTGCCGGCCATGCGGTTCGAGGAGATCGAGAGCGAAGTGCCGCTGGTCGTCGACGGCGTCAGCTTCACTCCCATCCCGGTGGACCACACGGTGCCGACTCACGGCTTCCTCATCGAGCAGGACGGCTCGGCCGTTCTCTGGTCGAGCGACACCGGCCCGACCCAGCGGTTCTGGGAGATCGCCAACCGCACCCCCAA
>JANOCF010000378.1:0-6594 GCA_031412055.1 Holophagales bacterium
AAGCCGGCGCGGTCTAGGAGGACCTGGAGGTCCAGGTCCGTGGCTTTTTCCATGGCGACCTGCGGCGCCTTCGGCTCGGCAGCGGCCGGCGCCTGCGCCGGAGCGGGCTCTTGGGCCGCGGCGGGCTGCTGAACGGGAGCCGGCTGCTGCGGCGCCTCGGCAGGCTTCTTTTCTTCCGGCAGCGGTGGCCGGGGGTTGGCGGCCAAGGGGGCCGACAGAGGGATCATCAGCCCGAGGGCAAGAAGCATCTGGGTGGTGCTTCGGAACATTCGTTCTTCCTTTCCGTATGTGGCAGCGCCCGATGGGCGCTTCACATCCTCTCCATTGCAACGCGCAGGCCACCCAGGGTGCCAGCCGTGAAACAATAGGGGGACCGCCATGAACGAAAAGACCCTCAATCGCTACTTCTTCATCGCCATCCTGGTCGGCGCCACCGCCGTCTTCTTCTACATGGTCCGGATGTTCCTGGTGCCGGTCCTGCTGGCGGCGGTGTTCTCGACCCTGTTCTACCCCATGTATGAGCGGCTCGCCATCGCCTTCCGCGGCCGCAGGGCCCTGGCGGCCTTCGTCTGCTGCGTGCTGCTCCTGCTGGCGGTGATCCTGCCGATCCTCGGGGTGGCCCACCTGGTCACCCTGGAGGCAGTCGACGTCTACCACACGGCCGAGACCAAGATTTCCGAGATCATGGCCAAGGGCGAGGCCGGTCCTCTGGGGCAGCTCAAGAACTCCCGCTGGATCCGGCAGTGGGGGCTGGACAAGATCAACTGGCGGGCGAGCATCCAGGATGCCGCGAGCACGGCCGGCTCCGTCGCGGGAACGGTCATCAACAAGACCTCCCGCGGCACCCTGCAGGTGCTGATCCTCCTCTTCACCACCCTGTTCACGATGTTCTACTTCTTCCGCGACGGCCGGACGCTGCTGCGCAAGCTGCGCTACCTGATCCCGCTGGACCGGGAGTACAAGAACGCGATCGCGGCCCGGTTCTCGTCCGTGGCGCGGGCCACGGTCAAGGGGACCATCCTGATCGCCCTCGTCCAGGGGACCCTGGCCGGCCTGACGCTCTGGATCTTCGGGGTCAGCTCGCCGTTCCTCTGGGGCGTCGTGGCGACCTTCACGGCCATCATCCCGCTGGTAGGCGCGTGGCTGGTGCTCTACCCGGCCGCCTTCATCCAGATGGCGACCGGCCATATGGGGCAGGGGATCGGGATCCTGCTGGTCACGGTCATCGTGATCGTCAACGTGGACAACCTCATGCGTCCCCGGCTGGTCGGCCAGGAGACCGGGATGCACGACCTGATGGTCTTCTTCTCGACTCTCGGCGGGATCGCCATGTTCGGCGCCATGGGCTTCATCATCGGGCCGATGATCGCCGCGCTCTTCCTGTCCGTGCTGGACATCTACAGCCACGAATTCAAGGAGGATCTGGACGGGACGATGACGGTGGTGGTCCCGCCGGACCCGCCGCTGCCGGCGGGCTTCGCTCCCGCGCCGAGCGTCTCACCCGAGGCCGAAACCCCAGGCTAGCCCGGGAAGATCACCACCCGCCGGAAGGGATCCTCGCCCCGGCTCTCCGACACCAGGCCGGAGCGCTCCACGAGCTGGTGCTGGAGCCGGCGAAGGTAGTTGCCCTGCGGCGCGAGCTCCACCGGCTGCCCCTGGTCGAGCACCTCGTCGATGGCGTCCTCCACCTCGCGCAGCGCGGCCTCGTCGTCCGTCCCGGGCTCAGGCGCGTCGAAATGCGCCTGCAGGAAGTTCTCCATCTGCGCGATGGTGTTGCTCTTGATCACGTAGACCGGCACCCCGCGCGCCTCCGCGTCCCGCAGCCGCCGCGGCTGGCGCCGCTCCTGGGCCTTGAGCGTGATGACCATGTCGGCCTCGTCCAGGTCATCCATGATCAGCAGAGGCAGGCGGAACTTGCGGATCGCCCGCTCGAGCTTGCTCTTCGACACGGCGTAGGCGAAGACCCGCGCGGCCTTGCCCTTGGGCGGCCGGGCGCTCTGCACCGGGTGAGGCTCGCGCACCTCGCGGGCGGCCTCGCGCGCGGCGCGCGCCTCCCGGCCTTCCCACTCCTCGCGGGCATCCTTGGTGGTCCGGCTGGTCCGGGCGCGTCGGCGCGGCGCGGAAGGCGCCGGCTCCGGAAGCGAGCGGGAGGACGTTCGAGTCTTCTGGTGCGTGGCCTCCGCTTCGTGGATCTCCACCTCGCCGCCGTCCGTGCGCACCCGGATCTCGGGCCGGGGCGGGATGTCCCGCAGCAGCCGGTCCACCACCTCGGCGACATCGTGGTGCACGGCCAGGCGGTCCTTGTCCTGGATCTCGATCAGAACGTCGAACGTCGGCGGCGCCTTGCGCTCCAGTACCGTCTTCTGGGTGCCGCGCCGCCGCGCCTCCTCGTCCGAGAGGGTGACGGCCTGGATGCCGCCGACCAGGTCCGACAGCGTCGGGTTCTGCAGCAGGTTTTCGAGCGTGTTGCCGTGGGCCGTGGCGATGAGCTGGACCCCGCGCTCGGCGATGGTCCGGGCGGCCTGGGTCTCGGCCGTGGTGCCGATCTCGTCGATCACGATCACCTGCGGCATGTGGTTTTCGACCGCCTCGATCATGACGCCGTGCTGCTGCTCGGGCGCCGGCACCTGCATGCGCCGGGCGCGGCCGATCGCGGGATGGGGAATGTCGCCGTCGCCGGCGATCTCGTTGGAGGTATCCACCACCACCACGCGCTGGCTCAGCTCGTCGGCCAGGACGCGGGCGGCTTCGCGGAGAAGGGTGGTCTTGCCGACTCCAGGGCGGCCCAGAAGGAGGATCGACTCCCCGGCCTCGATCACGTCGCGGAGGATGTCCACCGTGCCGTACACGGCCCGCCCGACCCGGCAGGTGAGGCCGACCACGTCCCCGACCCGGTTGCGGATGCCCGAGATGCGGTGCAGGGTGCGCTCGATGCCCGCCCGGTTGTCCTTGCCGAAGCGGCCTACCCGCTCCACCACGTAGGCGATGTCCTCGCGGCTGACCGGCTCGCGGGCGATGTCCTCGCCTGACTGGGCGAAGCGCACCTCCGGAAGCCGGCCGAGATCGAGGACGATCTCGATCAGCTCGCTCTTTCTCGGATGCGCGTCGATCACCTCCCGCAATGGCGGCGGCATCACCTCCAACAGCAGTCTCAGATCGTCGGTGTGCTGTTGTCCGGCCATGCCATCCTCCTCAGACAAGCTCCTCAGGCAAGAAAGATGCCTGGAACCTTTTCGCGACGGCTCTCGTAGGGAGCGCTGGGGCGTTTCGTCCCCTTGAACCCAGGGAGGATAAGTCATGATCAATCGGAAAATCCGGATTCCCGGCCTGGCTCTTCTGGCGCTGGCGCTGACGTGGACCTCGGCCGACGCGGCCACGATCAAAGAGACGTTCCTGAAGACCTACCCCCTCCAGTCCGGCGGACAGGTGGAGGTGCACAACACCAACGGCGGCATCACCGTCGAGGCCTGGGACCGCAACGAGGTCCGGGTGGAGGCCATCAAGGAGGTCAAGGCGAGCAGCGACGAGAAGGCGAAAGAGATCATGCAGAAGATCCAGGTCGACGTCGATGCCGGCTCCGGCGCGGTGCGGATCGAGACCCGGCTGCCCAAGAACACGGGCGACGGCCTGTTCGGCTGGATGAGCGGCAACGGCACCAGCTACAACGTCACCTACAAGATCCGGGCGCCGCACGACGTGGTGGCTTCCCTGCACAGCACCAATGGCGGCGTGCGGCTCGTGGGCACCCGGGGTAAAGCAATCCTGGAGACCACCAACGGCGGCGCCTCCGTGGAGCGGGTCGCGGGCGACATCCGCATGCGCTCGACCAACGGCGGCCTCAATGTGGTCGAGGCGTCCGGCACGCTGGACGGCATGACCACCAACGGCGGGATCACCGCCCAGCTCACCGAGGTCGACGGCGACATCTCGCTGAGCACCACCAACGGCGGCGTGACGCTCAAGATCCCGCGCGACATCCGCGCCTCCGTGGACGTGGCGACCTCGAACGGCAGCATCCGCTCCGACCTGGAGGTCGAGGGTGGCCGCAAGGGCCGCAAGAGCCTGACCGGCGACATCAACGGCGGCGGCGGCTCGCTCAAGGTCCGCAGCACCAACGGCAGCGTGAAGATCGTCGCGAACTAGTACGGGTACGCGCCTTGCACTCCTCGCTGCCACGGAGGTGTGTATGGAAAGACGGCAGCAATGGATGCTCCTCGGCGGCTTCTCGGTCGGCGCCGGACTCATGTACCTGCTCGATCCCGAGCGCGGTGGCCGCGATGGCCGCGATGGCCGCGGTGGCCGCCGCTCCACGGCCGGCGCCAAGGCGTCCCAGGCCCTGCATCTCGGCGGTGATGCCCTGGGGAAGGCATCCCGCGACCTTGCCAACCGGGGCCGCGGCGTCGTGGCCCGGGCGGGCTCGCGGCTGCGGCCGGACCATGCCGAGGACCGCGTGATCGAGGACCGGGTCCGGTCGAAGCTGGGCCGTGTCGTCTCCCATCCCCACGCGGTCGAGGTCCTGGCGATCGACGGCGAGGTCACCCTGGCCGGCGACGTCCTGGCTTCCGAGGCCGGCCCGCTGCTCGCCGCGGCCCGTTCCGTCCGGGGTGTCCGCAAGGTGGACGACCAGCTCCGGGTGCACAACGGCGCGGAGGAGATCTCCTCTCTTCAGGGCGGAGTCGACCGGACCGGCCGGCCGCGGGCAGACTGGCCGCCGGCGAAGCGCCTGCTGGCCGCCACCGCCGGCGGCGCCCTGGCCGTCTCCGGCTTCCGGCGCGGCGACGCCCTGGGCAGAGCCTTGGGGGTCGCCGGCCTGGGGCTCGTCGCCCGCGGTCTTCTCCCCTCCGGCAGCACGACCGTGGAGATCCACAAGAGTGTGAAGGTGAACGCGCCGATCGAGGATGTGTTCGCATTCTGGGCCGACTTCGAGAGCTTCCCCCGTTTCATGGCCAATGTCCTGGAGGTCCGGCGCACGGGCGAGAACTGCTGGCGCTGGATGGTGCGCGGCCCCGCGGGTACGCACCTGGAGTGGGACGCCGACCTGACCACCTTCGATCCGGACCGGGCGATCGCGTGGGACAGCCTGCCCGGCTCCGTGGTCGAGAACTCCGGCCGGGTCGAGTTCACGGCCATGGGTCCGGATGCCACCCAGGTCGATATCCAGCTCCGCTACAGCCCGCCGGCGGGTGTCCTCGGCCACGGCGTGGCATCCCTGCTCGGCCGCGATCCCAAGACGGAGATGGACGAGGACATGATCCGCTTCAAGTCGCTGATCGAGGATGGCAAGGCGACCGCCAACGGCGAGACCGTGATGCGCTCCGAGGTGGCGGCGGGTCCGGTCGAGCCCATCCGCAGGTAGTCGCCGTCAACGGCTGCCAAATTTCCTGCGGGCCGGACTGTTAGGAAGATCCAAGCGCTTGGGGCGTGTCAGCCAGGCAGGGCGCGGCGACTTGGAGGGAGGTACTGAGACAGGCTCATCCCAAGCTTCCGGGTCGTCTGCCTGGGAGATGACGAGTCGGTCGGCCTCTTCTTCAGAGATCGTTTGAGGTTTGCGGTCCTTCATATCGGCCATCCTGTGATCACACGAATCGTCTTGCCTGAAAGCTGAATGATCAGCTTGAGTGCCCGCCCGGAATCTGCGCAGCCCACGATCTGATAACGATCTCGCGCACCTTTGTTTCGATAAACCATGCAACCATTCCAGAAGACTTCAGCGGCTTCATAGGAATTGACTCCGTGAGCAGCGAGCTTGTCCTCGTTGAATTCGAAGTCGTACGCCGCGGGATCGAAGCGATTCCAGTTGACCATTCAGGAGTTTTGAAATTCTCTGCCATTGTTGCTGCTTTGACGTAAAATGTATCAAGAAGAAGCACAGAGGAAGTCTACGTCCGGTCTTCGGGGTTGTCAACGAGGCTCGGAGGAAAAAAAGGGGCGGACCGGGCCGCGTTGTGTAGAATCGTGCCCGGAAGGAGGGTCTACCCTGCGCAGAGTCGGGATCTTTGGATGGGGAATTGTGGCGCCCCGCTCGCCCAACGTGGATGCGTTCGCGAAGAACCTCGCGAGCTCGGAGAGCTGGCTGACGCCCTTCGAGGGCTTCGGTCCCAACAACTTCCTTGTGGGCAACCCGGAGTTCTCCTTCGAGGAGTACCACGACTGGATCGACGCCCGTTTTCCGCCGAGCCGCTTCCGGCAGCTCAAGGAGAAGATGGACCCGACCACTCTGTTCGCGGTGGGTGCCTTCATCCAGGCGCTGGGGCAGAACCCGGGCCTCGAGCAGGAGCTGCACAGCCTCGGCACCCAGACCCATGTCTACGTGGGCACCGGCCTCGGCAACCTCATCACCATCTCCCAGGTGGCCCTTGCCCACGACCGGGCGCAGCGCGCCTGGGACCGCTTCTGGGCCGAGCGCAGCTCCGAGCTGAAGGCCTGGTGGGACAAGACCCCGGAAGAGCGCGCCGCCCTGATCGAGAGCCAGGGCGTGCCGGTCCCGCCCGAGGCCCTGCCGTCCGAGGAGAGGACCGAGGCCGACCGGATCTGGTGGCATCACTGGGCGAGCAGCTCGCCCGACCTTCTCGCCTACCTGCGGGAGCTGGCCGG
>JANOCF010000379.1:0-2386 GCA_031412055.1 Holophagales bacterium
CCCGCGATGGGACCCGCGATGGGACCCGCGATGGGAACAGTCGCCCCCGCTCGATCGGAGCGGGGGCTTTGCGTCAGTCTAGTGGTCCCCGTTGTGGTTCGGGGGCGGAGTGGCCTGCGGGACAGGCTGATTGTCCTGAGCGTCCTGATCGCCGGGCTGGGGTCCGCCGGCACCGACCGGGTTCTCACCGGGCACGGCCGCTCCGGTCGGGGTCACCGGCTCACCGGTGGGTGCCGGGGGAGTCGGCAGGGCCGCGACCTTCGGAGCGTTCTCCGTCAGCCACTTCTGGTAGCCCGCCTCGTCGTGGATCTGGTAGAAGCCGCGCATGCGGTAGTGGGTGATGCCGCAGAGCTGCGCGCAGGCGATCTCCCAGCACGTCTTGGTGACCGCGCAGCCGGGGAGCGAGTTCGCCGGCGGCGTCACCCGCGTGGGCTCGAACCAGACCGGGATCGTCATGCCCGGGATCGCGTCCTGCTTCACCCGCATCTGGGGCAGGAAGAGGCTGTGGATCACGTCCTTGCTGGACAGGTCGATCAGCACCTTGCGGTTCACCGGCAGGTGGAGCTGGTTGATCGTGACCACGTCGTCCTGGCCCGCCGGATCGCTCCGGTCCAGCCCGAGCGGGTTCATGCCCGCGGTGATCATCTTCGAGTCCGTACGGCCGAAAACGCCGTCGGCGCCGGGATAGTGGGCGTTCCAGGCGAACTGCTCGGCCACGATCCGGACGCGGACCGACTCCGCCTCGGAAGGCAGCGCGCCCACCCGCGTGGCCCAGATCGGCACCGCGAACGAGACCAGCAGGATCACCTCGATCAGGACGATGCCCGCCTCGCCATAGGTCGAGAAGTGACCCTTGGCGCCCTCATAGCTCGCCTCCGGGTTGCGCCCCTTGCGGAAGCGGAACAGGGTGTAGAGGAAGAAGATGCCCCATCCCACGAACAGGATGATCATGAACCAGTGAACCAGCGCCGTCAGATTGTCGAGCTGGTCGGCGTGCGCCGAAGCGCTTTCCGGCAGCCCCATGGGAAGGCCATAGTGCGTTTCCATCACTCTTTTTCTCCGCGAATGACGCGCAGCAGCGGCTTCTGCTTCTCAGCCAGCCGCTTCGAGCGCTTCCTGAAGTCCAAGGCCACCTTGCCGATCCCCACGTAGACGACGCCCACCACACCGATGAGCGCCAGGATGGCGTTGTTCATCCCCTTGGTCATCGGCGCGTCCGCCGCGCCGAAGCACGTGGCGCACGCCGAGGCGATCTCCGGCAGTGCCAGAGCCATGACAACAGCCGCCAGAATTGCGATCGCTCTCATTCTACGCATGAGGGGACCTCCTAATCTTCCGGCTCCAGGTCGCGAAGCTTTCTCCGCACCTTCAAGCCGTAGAGCGCAAGCAAGAAACCCACCACGAAAAAGAACGCGCCGAGGGCCAGGTCGCCCGTGTTCCTCGTCGCCATCCAGCTCTGGACGCCCCACCCCGCGATCGCGGCCGACAGCAGCACCGAGAGCGCGATGAAGAACAGGTGGAACGACCGGAGCGACAGGCTCATATCTTCCGCTGGTCCCAGTCGCTCAGCGTCGGGTAGAACAGCAGCACGAAGAAGAAGAGCACCGTCAACGCCAGCACCCAGTAGATGAGCTTGCGCTCGTCGAACAGGTGCATGAAGACGCCGGCCACGAGCGTCCCCTTGAACAGCGCGATCAGCAGGGCCACCCCGACCGCGATCCCGACCGGCATGTGCAGGTACGCCACGCCCACCGTGAGGACGGTCAGGATCATCAGGCCCGCGAAGACCATGAGGTACGACCGGGTCTGCTTCTTGATCGACTCGACATCGTCGTGCGAGCCGTGAGGGCTGTGAGAGCTCATCGTTATCGCTCCTCCGGGCCTTAGAGCAGGTAAAGGGTCGGGAACAGGAAGATCCACACCAGGTCGACGAAGTGCCAGTACAGGCCGGCCACCTCGATGCGATTGGTGAATCGTTCCGGCTCGGTGCGCCACATCTTCGCGCCCGGACCCCAGAAGTAGCCGTTGACGATCATGCCGCCGATCACGTGCAGGCCGTGCAGGCCGCTCAGGGTGAAGTAGATCGCCAGGAACGTGCTCGTGCTCGGGTACCGGTGGTGAGCGAACTCGGCCTGGTACTCGAACGCCTTGACGATCAGGAACCCGAGCGACAGGAGCAGCGTCAGCCCCATGTACATCCGGAACTTCCCGAAGTTCTTCAGCTTGAGCGAAGCCCACGACATCACCATGGTCATCGAGGAGCTGATCAGGAGAACCGTGTTCAGGCTCGCCAGCTGCACGTTCAGGACTTCGCGGCCCATCGGCCAGACCGGCGCCCCCGTGCGCAGCAGGATGTATGAGGAGAACAGCGCGCCGAAGAGCATCA
>JANOCF010000380.1:0-2859 GCA_031412055.1 Holophagales bacterium
CGAAGGTGGCCGCAGGCAGGTCCTGCTGCCCAAGGGTCATGAGTTTCTTGGAGGCTGCCTGGAAGATCCGCGGGTCGAGCGGAGCGGCCTTAGGCTCGCGCACCGGCTGCAGGACCTCCCAGACCTCCACCGAGGTGACACCGCCGAGGGCCTGGCCCGCCGCGGTGGTCTGGGGGAAGGTGAAGTCGAGCAGCAGGCGGTTGCCCTGCTGGCGGAGCCTGAGGTCCGCCGTCGTGGCCGGAACCGAGCGCAGGGGCGGCTGGGGCGGCCCCTGGTTGCCGCAGGCCGACAGCGAAAGGACGGCCACCAGACCGGTTACCAGGCCGAAACGGCAGACGACACCGTGGAGCCGCCTGCCGGATTTAGAGGACATAGCGGGAGAGATCCTGGTTCTTGACGATGTCCGAAAGCGCCCGGCGGACGTACTCGCCGTCCACCTTGAGCTCGACCCCGGCCATGTCCGGTGCGTCGTAGGAGACCTCGTCGAGCAGACGTTCCATGATGGTGGAGAGCCGTCGGGCGCCGATGTTCTCGGTGACCGAGTTGACCTCGACCGCCAGACGGGCGAGCTCGGCCACGGCGTCGGGCAGGAACTCCAGCGTGACGCCTTCGGTCGACAGCAGGGCCGAGTACTGCTTGGTCAGCGCGGTCTCGGGCTCGGTGAGAATGCGCACGAAGTCCTGCTCCGTCAGCGCGTCGAGCTCGACCCGGATGGGGAAGCGTCCCTGCAGCTCCGGGATCAGGTCCGACGGCTTGCTGACGTGGAACGCGCCGGCCGCGATGAACAGGATGTGGTCGGTCTTGACCATCCCGTACTTGGTCGACACGTTGGTGCCCTCGACGATGGGCAGCAGGTCGCGCTGTACGCCCTCGCGGGAGACGTCCGGTCCGCGGGAGCCTTCGCGGCCGGCGATCTTGTCGATCTCGTCGAGGAAGATCATGCCGCCCTGCTCGACCCGGCCGCGGGCCTCGCGGGCCACGACGGCGCGGTCGATCAGCTTCTCGGCCTCCTGCTGCACCAGGACGTCCCGGGCCTCGGCCACGGAGACCTGCTGCTTCTTCTTGCGGCCGAACAGCCCGGGCAGCATGTCCTTGATATTGATGCCGACCTCCTCGACCCCCTGCGGAGTGAACATCTCCATGCTGGGGTAGGAGGACTCGTCGACCTCGATCTCGACGCGGCGGTGGTCGAGGGCTCCGGAGCGCAGCTTCTCGCGGAACTTCTCCCGCGTGGCTGCGAGGTCGTCCTCTTCCTCCTCGTTGTCCTGGTTGCGCAGGTAGCTGCTCACCGGCCGGGGCGGCACCAGGAGCTGGAGCAGGCGGTCTTCGGCGCGGGCGATTGCCGCCTCGCGGACCGCTTCCCGCTTCTCCTCCTTGACCATGGTCACGGCGATCTCCACCAGGTCGCGCACCATGGACTCGACGTCGCGGCCGACATAGCCCACCTCGGTGAACTTGCTGGCCTCGACCTTGAGGAACGGGGCCTTGGCCAGGCGCGCCAGCCGGCGGGCGATCTCGGTCTTGCCCACGCCGGTCGAGCCGATCATCAGGATGTTCTTGGGCGCGATGTCCTCGGCCATCTCGGCGGGGAGCTGCTGGCGGCGCCAGCGGTTGCGCAGCGCGATGGCCACGGCCCGCTTGGCCTGCTTCTGGCCGACGACGTACTTGTCCAGCTCCGCGACGATCTGCCGCGGCGTCATGTTCTCGAGGACGACGCCGATCGCCGCCTCGCTGGGGGCTTGGGTGGACATCGAATCAGAGCTCCTCGATCGTCAGGTGGTCGTTGGTGAAGATGCAGATCTCGGCGGCGATCTTCATCGCCTCCCGCACGATCTCCGGGGCCGTCAGCGACGTGTGGCGCATCAGGGCGCGGGCCGCGGACAGGGCGAAGTTGGCCCCGGAGCCGATCGCCAGGACGCCGTCGTCGTCGTCCGGCTGCACCAGCTCGCCAGCACCGGAGACAAGGAAGCTCTTCTCCTTGTCGGTCACGATGATCACCGCCTGAAGCTGCCGCAGCGTCCGCTCGGTCCGCCAGTCCTTCGCGAGCTCGACCACCGCCCTCTCCACATTGCCGCCGAACTCTTCCAGCTTGGCTTCCAGCCGGGTGAACAGCGCCAGGGCGTCGGCGCCTCCTCCGGCGAAGCCCACCAGGACCTTCCCCTTGCCGGCGCGCCGCACCTTGCGCGCTCCACTCTTCATGATGGTGCTCTGATTCATTGTGACCTGGCCGTCGCTAGCCATGCAGACCTTGCCATCGCGGCGTACCAGGAGGACCGTTGTCGAGGAGAATGTATCCATGGGTCGGGGATTCTATAGCAGGATGGCACCAATGTTTGCCATGGCTGCACGGAAGCCCTCCGCGTCGTCGGGCGTGACCACGAGCCGGGTCTCGCCGAGGTCGACGAGCACGGCGTGGGCGAGGTCGCTGGCGTAGAGGTCGAACTCTCCCAGCAGCCGGGACTCGAAGCCGCCCGTGCCCGCGGTGACCCCGCCCGTGTTGGCCAGGCGCTCCAGGTGCTCGGTCTCCTCCGGGGTCAGCCGCCGGACCTCGGCGCCCGCCACCCGGAAGCGCTCCCGCCGCCGCCGCATCTGGATCACGAGCAGCCCGATACCGCCGGCGTCCAGGTCGAGCCACAACGGTTCGAGGTCGCCGCTCATCCGCCAGGCCGTCCAGGGGACCGCCGCGACCAGGATCGCCAGGATGCCCGGCCAGAGCCGGCCCGCGATCCAGGTGGCGACCGCCACGGCGACCATGAGCAGGGTCAGACCGACCAGCAGCCGCCGCAGCCGCAGCCGTCCCCGGAGGATCGTCCCTCCGGCCGTGCAGGGGAATCGCCGGGCAGTCATTCAGTCACTACT
>JANOCF010000381.1:0-3079 GCA_031412055.1 Holophagales bacterium
GTGAGCTGGGCCTTCCCGTGATTGCCCTTTCGCAGCTCAACCGCGAGCTGACCCGCCGGAGCGATCCTCGCCCGCAGCTCGCCGACCTCGCCGAATCCGACGCGATCGGGCAACACGCGGATCAGGTCGCCTTCGTGCACCGCCCCGAGGTCTTCGAGCCCCATTCCGAGGATCTTCGCGGCCTCGCGGAGGTCATTGTCGCCAAGCACCGCCATGGCGAGACGGGCACTGTCGCGCTGACCTGGATGGGCGCAACCACCTCCTTCCGCAGCCGCTCCACGCAGGAGCCGGAGGGGGCGGAGCCCTGATGCTGATCCGTTCCCGGCGCGCGCGAGCGGCCCTCCCGTATGTCGAGCCCGACCGGCAGCACTGGGGCTGGCCGGTGGGTCTGCGCGACGGCGCGATCCTGGCTCTGCTTGCGGCCGGTCTGACCGCGGAGGAGATCTGCGATCTGCGCGCCTCGGCGATCACCATGGATCGGGGCGACCTCGTGGTGAAGGTGCACCGCGATGGTGTGACCTGGAGTGCCGCGATGCCGTCCGATCTCGGCGCGCGATTGCTCGCGTGGCTCACCGAGCGCCGCCTGTGGGGTGATCCTGTAGCGGTTTTCAGCGGCCTCCGGGGAGGCCAGATCTCGCGCGCGGCCCTCAACCAGGTCGTCTACCGCTACTTGCGACTGCTGAGGATGCGCCGATGAGCCGGCTCGCGGTCGCCATCTATGCCCGCATCTCGGCCGCAGACGATGGCCGAGAGACCGTCGAGCAGATCCTCGCCGGCCTGGCTGCCTACGCGGGCGGGAGAGGCTGGGAGGTCGTGCTGGAGTGCACCGATCAGGGACCCTTTCCCGAGGACCGGAGGGAGGGTCTCAGGCGCCTCCTCGGGGCAGTGAGGGCGAAGGCGGTGCAAGGCGTGGTCGTGCTCTCCCTGAGCCAATTGGCGCGCTCCCTGCGCCACCTGAGCGACCTGGGCCGCCTCTTCGCCGCCCAGGATGTCGCTCTGGTCGCCACCCAAGACCGCCTCGACACGACCGACCCGGGCGGAGCGATCCGCTGGCGGGACTGGCTCGAAGTCTCTTCCCGCTTCGCCCTCCAGCTCCGCGCCGAGGCTGCGAAGGTGGCCCGCGTGCGCACGCCTGGGGAAGGCTGGGGCCGGCCTGCGGCCGTCGTCAACGCTCTGGAGCTGCTGACATGGTGGGAAGGCCGAGGAGGCCGCTTGCCGCTCTCTCTGCGGGCGCTTGCCCGCAAGCTCGGCGTCTCGGAAGCGACCGCACGCAAGCGCCTCCAGGCCCTCCGCGCTGCCGGCCAGGTCGACGACGGAGCCCGCGCCCGAGCGCTCGCAGCCCGCGGCGGCCTCCGGAGGGGCGGTCGGCCCGCAAGCCCCCTCGACGACGACGAGCTGGCCGCTGCCTGGAAGCTGCAGCTTCAGGCCGCCCGCCGTCGAGGCATCGAGCCAGGTATTTCCGCTGTTGCGCGCAATCTGAACGTGAGCCGGAACCGCGTGCGGTTGCGGCTCCAGGAGATCGGCCTGCTCGAACCCGAAGCAGCCGGCCCCGAGTGTTCCTTCAGGCGCAAATAGAGCGCAAATCTGTGCTATGATTTCCCTTGATGAGTGCCGAAAGATCTTGGGGGATGCGGCCCGTGGGCTCTCCGATGCCGAGCTCGACCACCTCCGCCAGCAGCTCTACGGCCTCGCCGACATCGCCGTGACGTGCTACCTGACCAAGAGGGACAAGGCCGCTTCCCTCCCATCCAAGGAGCCTTCGGGATGACTTCTCTCCGGGCAATCATCTACTGCCGAGTCAGCAGCAAAGAGCAGACCTTCAACCTCTCCCTTCCAGTCCAAGAAGACCAGTGCCGTGCGTTCTGCAGCCTGAACGGCTGGGAAGTGGACAGGGTCTTCCTGGAGCGCGGCGAGTCCGCCAAGACGGCCGACCGCACCGAGCTTCAGGCGGCGCTAACCTACCTGCGCGAGCAGAACAAGCGTGGTGTGAAGATCCACGTGCTCGTGGTCACGAACGTGGACCGGTTTGCCCGCGATGCCTTCGACCACGCGATCGTCCGCCGGCACTTGGCCGGGCTCGGCGTGACCTTGAGGTCTGTGAGCCAGCCGATCGACGAGACGCCCGCCGGAAAGTTCATGGAGGGCATTTTCGCGGCCCTCTCGCAGCTCGACAACGAGGTCCGCGGCAGCAGGACGAAAGCTGGCATGCAGGAGGCTCTGCGCCGCGGCCAGTGGGTTTGGAAGCCACCCCTGGGCTATCTCGCGGATGACAAGACCATGCAGCTCGACCCGGAGCGGGCGCCGCTCGTGCGGCTTGGCTTCGAGCGCTTCGCCTCGGGCCTCTACACCCGCGTGCAAGTGCTTGAGGTCATGACCGATCATGGCCTCCGCACCCTTCGGGGCGGCGAGCTGTCGCCGCAGAAGTGGGGAGAGATGCTTTCAAACCGGCTCTACATCAGCCGCATCTATCAGCCCGCCTGGGGCGTCGACGCCGCCGGCAACTGGCCGCCGCTGGTCGACGAAGACATCTTCTGGCGGTGCCAGAGCCTCCTCCGGACCGATGGTCTGGTCGTGCCCAAGGAGCGCAACAATCCGGACTTCCCGCTGCGTGGCTTCGTGACCTGCGGCCACTGCGGCAAGCCGCTCACCGGCTCCTGGTCGCAGGGCAAGATGCGGCAGCGCTATGCCTACTATCACTGCCCGCCGAAGGCCCATTGCCGCCGGACGAACATTCCGCGGCCCGAGCTGGAGGGCAAGTTCGTTGGCCTGTTGGAGCAGCTCCGGCCGCGCCCCGAGTTGCTGGAGCTCTTCCGGAGGATCGCCCTCGACGTCTGGAACGCCCGGAAGCAGGACAACGCGGCCCAGAGGACCGCCGCCGAGCGCAACATCGCCGAGTTCAAGCGCCGCAAGGACCAGCTGCTCGAAGCCTTCGTCTACCAGAAGGCCATCGACCAGGAGAGCTACAAGGACCACCTCGACAAGCTCAACGAGGGTCTCGCCCTGGCAGAGATAGAGCAGCACGGGCAGAGGTTCGACGAGTTGGACGTGGAGGCCGTGCTCGCCTTCGCGGAGCGGGTTT
>JANOCF010000382.1:0-2395 GCA_031412055.1 Holophagales bacterium
CAGCAGATCGAGCGCGAGACCGGCTCCATCGGACTCAACGCCGCCACCGGCGTGTTCGAAGACCTGCTCAAGGCCGGCGTCATCGACCCGGCCAAGGTCACCAAGAGCGCGCTGATCAACGCCGCGTCGATCGCGGGCCTCATGCTCACCACCGAGGCCATGGTGTCCGAGATCAAGGAGAAGGACGACAACCGGGGCGGCGGCTCCGGCGGCGGCATGCCGGGCGGCGGCATGGGCGGGATGTACTAGGACCCAGCTCGGAGTAGAGGCGAGAATGGCCGACCCGCGCGCGGGTCGGCCATTCTCTTTTGTAGTGATCCAGAACGCCTCGTGCCGCGTAATACGGATTGTAATTCTAGAGCGCTAGGCTTCTCCCGTTGCACAAGTTACTGGACGTCTTGTTTAGGGTGCGTTACCATATTGGTCATGTTCAAGGCAGTTTGGCTGTTCTTCGGAGCTGTGCTCCTTGCGGTGGCTCCGCTCACGGCCCAGGGTGCGGCTCCTGCCGGTGCTCCCGTCAGTGCGCCCGCCAGCGGATACCGGATCGGGCCGAAGGATCTTGTCGAGGTGCGCGTTCTTGAGCTCCAGGAGCTCAATCTGGAGCGGCGCGTCTCGGAGGAGGGCACGGTCAACCTCCCCTTCATCGGCGAGATTCAGGCCGCGGGCCTGACCGACGCCGAGCTTGCGGCGCGCCTGAAGACCGAGCTGGAACGCAAGATCCTGCAGCGCGCCTCCGTGGCGGTGCAGGTGCGCGAGTTCCGGGCGCGGCCGATCTCGGTGATCGGAGCCGTGCAGAAGCCGGGCAGCCTCGAGTTCGCGGGACGCTGGACCCTTGTGGAAGCGCTGACCGCGGCGGGCGGCCTGACCCAGACCCACGGCCGCACGGTCTACATCCTGCGCCGCTCCGAGAACGGCCTCACCGACCAGGTGGCGATCGACCTGGACGACCTGCTCGTCCGCGCCGACCCCCGGGTCAACGTCCCCATCTTTCCCAACGATCTGATCAACGTCCCGGTGGCTCTCGACGTCACGGTGTACTTCCTTGGCGAGGTGTCCCAGCCCGGCGCGTTGACCTTCAAAGACAGCGAGCGCGTGACCCTCCTCGCGGCCGTGGCCCGCGCCGGAGGTCTGTCCGACCGCGCTGCGCGCAAAATCGTGATCCGGCGCCAGGACAGCTCGGGCAAGACGCAGACGATCGAGGTCGACTACAAACGCCTCGCCGCCGGCAAGATCCCGGACGTCCCCCTCCGCGCAGGCGATGTCGTGATGGTCAAGGAGTCCTTCTTTTGAGCGGTCCCACCCTTTTCGATCGTGTCGGAGCCGATCTCCAGCCTCAGGAGCAAGGCTCGGAGTTCAACCTTGGCGAGTGGCTGCAAGTGCTCCGCCGCCGCTGGCTGCTGCTAGCGGCCGGCAGCCTTCTCGGACTGGCCTCCGCGTCGGTCCACTACTTCATGACGCCCAAGCTCTACGAGGCCACCGCCGTGCTCCAGATCGAGCGCCGCAGCCTCACCCCGCTGGTCGGCAACCAGACTCCCTGGCTGGAGGACTGGTGGAACATGGAGTACTACCCGACCCAGTACAAGCTGCTGGAGAGCCGCGGCCTGGCCGAGCGCGTGGTGCGCAACCTGCGCCTGAGCGAAGACCCGTACTTCAACCCGGGCGGACGGGCGCTCACGCCGGTCTCCCCAGGGGTCGCGGGTGCTGCGGCCATCGCCGACACTCCTGGCGTAGAGGACGATTTCTCCGTGCTCGGCGACCTCGCCAACCGCCTGCGCGGCGGCCTCATGGTCGATCCGGTCCGCTCGACGCAGCTCGTCAACCTGACCTACCGCTCGACCAACCCCGATTTCGCGTCGCGGGCGGTCAACGGCTTCGCGGACGCGTTCATCGACTGGGGCATCCAGAACCGCTCCACCACCGCGGGCAACGCCTCCAACTTCCTGTCGTCCCAGATCGACACGCTCAAGAAGGAGATCCAGGACAAGGGGGCGCAGCTCCAGGAGGTGAGCCGCTCGAGCGACATCGTCGAGCTCGACTCGGGCTCCAACGTGATCATGCAGCGGCTGGAAGCGCTCAACAAGAACTACAGCGACGCTCTGCGCGCGCGCATCGAGAAGGAGGCCCGCTACCGCCAGCTCCTGATGGCGCCCGAGGAGGCCACGGCCGAGACGCAGTCCGACGGGCTGGTGACCGACCTCAAGCGCAAGCAGCTCGAGCTCGAGCGCGAGTACGAGATCAGCGGGAAGACCTTCAAGAAGGACTTCCCGAAGATGATCGAGCTCCAGGCCGCCATCGAGAAGGGGCGCCAGCACCTCGCCGGCGTGGTCGCGGAGATGGTGGAAAAGGCGCGCAAGACCGCCTACGCCGAGTTCCAGACCGCCCTGCGCGAGGAAAA
>JANOCF010000383.1:0-1747 GCA_031412055.1 Holophagales bacterium
GTCCAGGGTGGCGTGGGCGAGCTGGACGGGGAGGGCGCTGAAGGCCACGATCCCGCGGTCGGCCCCGGCGCGCTGCAAGGTCAGGACGTAGTCGATGGCCGTCTTCAGGTCGCCCCGGGCGAGGGCCAGGACCTCGGCGCGATCGACCCCCTGGGGCAGGTAGCGCCGGCCCTCGGTGGCGTCGGAGGCCGAGTCCTTGAGGATGTTGACGAGCTGCAGGGCCTCGCCGAAAGGGCGGGAGCGCTCGCGCAGGGCCGCGGCCACCGGCTCCAGGGACGGCTGCTCCAGCAGGAACAGCTCGGTCAGCAGCTCGCCCACGATGCCCGCTACCACGTAGCAGTACTGGCGGAGGTCCGCGAGGTTTTCGAGGAGCAGCTCGCCGTGCTCGTCGATGCGGCTCACGAACTCGGCCATGCCCCGCGTGGTGCGGAGGGTGTGGGCGCGCACCAGCTCTATGGCGGCAGGGGAGAGGGCAAGGAGCTCGTCGAAGACGCGGGGCATCTCCGCCAGCAGCTCCTGGTAGCCGGGCTGCTCGCACGGCACCTCTTCGGCCCAGCGCCGCGCCACCTCGCGGATCTCGGCGGGGTCGGGGCGCTCCAGCAGGCCGGCGAAGCGCTCCAAGGCGCCGATGCGCAGGCCCCGGGGCCAGGCGGCCGCGTCCTCGAAGGTGTCGGCGATGCGGAAGAGGAGGTACGAGATGGTCACCTCTTTCCGCGTGGGCTCGGGCAGGAGAGGGATCGCAAGCGCGAAGGTCCGGCTCGTGGCGACGAGCAGCCGCTCCAGGTGCTCCGGTGTGGTTTCGAGAGGTCTCTCCATAGGGATTGAAGATTGTAGCGGAAGTTGAGAGGGTCGCTCCTTCACTCGATCTCTGTCCCCGGGACGGTCTCGCCGAGCAGCGCCCGCTCCAGCAGCCCCGGGGTGAGGCCGTTGAAGAGCACGGAGCGGATGCCGAGCCGCGCCAGCTCCAGGGCGGTCTCGACCCGGTGCCGCATGCCGCCGGTCACGTCGGTCCCGGCAGGAGAGCCGATGGCCTTGGACGCCTCCTCGAACTGGTCCGCGGAAAGGCGGGGGACGGTCTTCCCTTCCGCGTCGTAGACGCCGTCGGTCTCTCCCAGCCACAGGACGCGGCGAACTTGGAGGCGGCTCGCGAGAGCCACCAGGACCCTTTCGGTGGAGGCGATCGCCACGCCTTGCTCGCGGTCCATGACCACGTCGCCGTAGACCACGGGGAGGAGGCCGTTGTCGAGGGCGAGCCGCAGCGGCTCGTCCGCCAGCTCGGCCGGCCGGCCTCCCGCGAACACGAAGCAGCTCGAGGGCGCGATGGAGAAGGGGGAGAGGCCAGCGGCGGCCAGGGCGCTCATCACCTCCCGGTGGAGCGCCGCGGCGCGCTCCTGGGGGAGTGAGATGCCAGGGAGCTGCGCACGGGAGCGAAGCCCCTCCGCAATACCGTGCTCCTTGGCCGCGACATGCCCGAAGGAGCCGCTGCCGTGGCCGAGGACGATGCGCTCGGGAATACGGCCGGCCACGCGGGCGACCTCCCCGGCCAGGCGGGCGATCACGTCGGGACGCGCCGTCTCCCGCCGCGACTTCTCGGTGATCAGGCTGCCGCCGAGCTTGAGGAGGACGACCTCGGGCATCGCCCTCACCCCCGGCCCCTCTCCCGGCCGCACACCCAGACCCCCGGGAGAGGGGGGACGGTTACGCTCCAGGTCTCTCCCGTCCATCTCCGCTTCACGCTTGTTTCAAG
>JANOCF010000384.1:0-2883 GCA_031412055.1 Holophagales bacterium
CTCGGCGGCCGTGCCCTCGGTCCAGGCCGAGGTGGCCGACCGCATCTACCTGTCGAGCTTCACCCCGCTCAACGCCCAGTCGGTCTGGGACGGCCATCTCGACGCGTATCTCAAGCCGCTCCCGCTGACCGCGGACGGCAAGCCCGACCGCCTCCGCGCCTGCCCGCCCGAAGGCAGCTCGCTGCCCCGCAGCTCCTGCCATCTCTGGGACGCCGGCAAGGTGCTGGTCACCCAGGCGCCGGACGCCGCCGTCCTGGCCGGCGCGGCCACGGTCGACGAAGGCATCCTCAAGCTCGGCCTGGCCCCGAACCAGCGCCGGATGTTCTACGGCAAATCGGGCTTCACCGGGGTCCTGCCCCGCGCCATGCGGCTGTTCAGCCCGCCGCCCGGAGCCCCGAGCACCGACCCCGAGTGGGTCGACATCTGGAACGGCCTCAGGATCCCCTTCGCCGACCGCACCGCGGCGGCGAAGCGTGCCACCGACATCATCAAGCGCACGCTGGAGATCAAGGAGTCGAGCATCGAGAAGCCGGGCGGCGGCACGGTGGCCATCAAGTACGTGCTGGGCGACATCTTCCACTCGGACCCGGTGATCGTCGACCGTCCGAACGACTTCGGCTTCTTCTCGGCCGATCTGGAGCACATCGCGGGCGAGGACTGCGACACCGATCCCGGCTACCGCTGCTACGCCCAGAAGCACTCGCGGCGGCGCAAGATGCTGGTGCTGGGGAGCAACGACGGCCAGCTCCACTTCTTTGACGCCGGTGTGTGGGACGACGCCAAGCAGAAGTTCGGCGACGGCACCGGCACGGAGATCTTCGCCTTTACGCCGCGGGCGATGCTGCCCGTGCTCCGCGACCTGGCCGAGGGCTCGAAGCAGATCTACGGCATGGACTCCACGCCGCGGATCGACGACGTGTTCCTCGATCCGAAGCACAACGGCACGCCGGACTCCGACGAGCGCGAGTGGCGGACCGTGGTCATCGGCGGCTTCCGCGAGGGCGGCTCCAAGGACGGCGGCGGCCGCATGCTGGATTTTGTCAGCGGCTACTACGCCCTGGACATCACCCAGCCCGACCGTCTCAACCTGGACAACGAGCCCACGGGCACGCAGGTGGTGCCGAGTTGCATGACGACCAACAACACGGCGGTCGCCGGCTGCGGCGATGTGCCCTTCCCGGCTCTGCTCTGGGAGTTCTCGGACACGCGGGGAGGCTCGTACCTCGACGAGGACGACATCAACTTCGACGGCATCCCCGAGGGCAACGGTGTCGCCGACCTGGGCCAGACCTGGTCGGTGCCGACGGTCGGACGCATCAAGGTGATGGAGAATGACGAGGTGGTCACGAAGTACGTGGCCATCTTCGGCGGCGGCATGGACGCCGACTCCAAGACCAGCCCGAAGCGGGGCAACTGGCTGTACATGGTCGACATCGAGACCGGCCAGGCGATCTACAAGCGCCAGCTCGTGGGCGCGGCCTCGGCCGATCCCGCGGCGCTCGACGTGGACCTCGACGGCTTCCTCGACATGATCTACATCGGTACGACCGCGGGAATCATGTACAAGGTCGACCTGCGGACCGTGGTCGAGCTCGAGACGGTGACGCTCAAGAAGGAGCTGGCGCTGCCGGACTTCGTGGCCGACCAGCAGGTGACGCGGATCGTGGACGCCCGCTGGAATCCGTTCCCGATCTTCGACACCCTGGGCCGGCCGATCCACTTCGCGCCGACGCTGTTCTACGTGGCGAAGGCCCAGCGTTTCGCCCTGTCCTTCGGCACGGGCGACCGCGAGGACCTGTGGAGCTTCAACGACCAGGAGGGCCGCTTCTACGTCTTCCTGGACGACAACTTCACCCTCAACATGTACGGCCTGGGCCAGCTGCCCAAGGACGAGGCCGACTACCGGGCGATCCAGGCCGACGGCACCAACGCGCCGGCCGGCACGGACTATGTGCTCAACCCCGGTCCGGGCAAGGAGCGCGGCTGGTACATGCGGCTCGATCCGGACGAGCGGGTGATCACGCAGTCGTTCGGCCTGTCCGGGATCATCATCTTCTCGGGCTATCAGCCCGAGGTGGTGGTCAATCAGACCGGGAACGGCAACAAGGCCGACGCGGTCTGCGCGCGGGGCGGCACGAGCCGGATCTTCGTGGTGCTGGCCAACAGCGCCAACTCGATCATGAACGTGGACGGCGACCCGAGCCGCTTCCGCACGGTGCCCGAGTTCGTGACCAATCCCTACGTGGAGCAGGGCGCGACGAAGAATCCGGAGAGCCCGTCGATCCCGAACTCGGAGCAGCTCGACGCGACGCAGAAGGCGATCCTGGCGGAGCTCAAGAAGTTCTACCCGGCGGGGACGAAGTTCGCCAACTACTGGATCAGCGTGAGCGGCATCCGCTCGGACACGGGCTACGAGCGCTACGCGACGATCCCGGTGGGCATCATGCAGAGGAACTGGAAGGAGCACTAGGAAGCAGATGGATCTTGTGTAGGGGCACCCCTTGTGGGTGCCCTTCTGGAGGGCGACTACTTCCCGGAGGGCGGCCACAAGGGCCGCCCCTACACGCGATACCTCGGAACCCCTTCCAGGTCGTGCTCCTTGACCTTCCTCTGGAGGGTCCTGTAGCTCATCCCCAGCAGATCGGCGGCCTTCTTCTTGTCGCCGTTGGTGTCAACCAGCGCTTGGCGGACGCGCTCGCGCTCTCCGGCCGCCCCGGCGGATGCCAGTGGGTGGAGGAGCGGCCGGAGATCGCACCCGCGCAGCACCGGACCCTCGGCCAGGATCACCGCCCGCTCCAGCACGTTGGCCAGCTCGCGGACGTTGCCCGGCCAGGGCTGGGCCGCGAGCATCTCCCCGGCCTCGTCTTCCAGGCGCGGCGGCTC
>JANOCF010000385.1:0-3220 GCA_031412055.1 Holophagales bacterium
ACCGCCACGTCGTAGGCCTCGTCCACGCCGCCGGTCTCGTAGGCCTGCACCCAGAGCCGCGAGCCGGTGGGGCTGTACTTGACCGTCAGGTAGTCCCGGATGCCCGCCTCGCCCGGCTTGTAGAGGTAGCCGGTCACGTGGACGTTGCCGCTGCCGTCGAGGGCCAGGTCGAAGGCCGTGGACTCCTCATAGTCGTAGCCATAGAACGTGTAGCGCGTCCACTGCGACACGCCGCTCGCGTTGTACTTGATCGTCACCATGCTCATGTAGTCGGCGGAGGTGTAGTGCTCGCCCGCCACGTAGACGTTGCCCGAGGCGTCGACCGACAGGGAGAAGCCAGACCCCGATATCGGGAGCTGGAACCGCACGGCCCACTGCTGGACCCCGCTGGAGTTGTATTTGACCGTGAGCATCTGCCCCTGCATGCCGTAGTCGGTCTCGACGAACGACTGGCCGGTCACGTAGACGTTGCCGGAGGCGTCCACGGTCACCCCGAAGCCCCGGTCGGAGTCCCCGCCGTTGTAAAGAACGGCCCACTGCTGCACACCCAGCGAGTTGTATTTGACCGTCAGCACGTCCTGCGTCCCGCCCACGGTCGTGGAGCCGGTGACGTAGGTGTTGCCGGCGGAATCGGCGGCGAGGGCCTGCCGTCCACGGACATGGCTCCGGATCGGAAGATAGCTGCTGGTTTCGCAGGTAGAGCAGCCGCCCTGCTCCATGCCGCCTTCGTCGTGGCGGACGGACCAGGAGCGCGCCGGCTGAGCCGAAGCCGGTGCCGGGATCGCGAGGGTCGAAAGGAGTAGAAGGAGCCAGGCCGTGAGCCGGGCATACGACAGGGACAGTGACCGAGTAGTGCGGAACGAGCCGAAAAACATCACCTTGTGCCTCCAGTTACAGTGACGCGAAAATGTTGCAATATCGAGGCCAGCGGCGGCAAAGACCGAGCAGGCCGGAAATTTGCTTACGCTCGAAGACGTCGGCTGTACAGGAAGCAGGGGCTGGGTAGCCGCCGACAGAAGTAGAGGTCGGCTGATGGTCATCAGGCAGTTCTTCCAGGCCTCCCTTCTGGTTGTCATCCTGGTTGTCATCGCTCTCGCCGGAGCAGAGCGGGCAGAGGCGGCAACACTCCGTTTCGAGTCGCATGAGATCGTGCTCCACTCCTCGGTCTCCTACGACGGGTCCCAGGGCGTGCCCAATCCGTTCACGGACGTCGATCTCACGGCCGAGGTCACCGACCCGGAAGGGCGGAAGATCACCTTGGACGGGTTCTTCGACGGCGACGGGGCCGGCGGGCAGAGCGGAAACGTCTTCAAGGTCCGCGTGTTCGCGGACACGGTGGGCACCTGGAGCTGGATCACCCACAGCAACGTGGCCTCCCTGAACGGCCAGACGGGGACCTTCTCGTGCTCGGGCACCCTGGCCGGAGCCTTCGGCCAGGGGCCGGTCGAGACCGATCCGGCTCGCCCGCGCTCCTTCCGCTTCCGCCAAGGCGGGCCGGTCTACCTCCTGGGCAAGTACCTCGACAAGCCAGCGCCTGTTTCGATCCGCTTCTCCCACACCATGTTCTCGGAGCTTCGCACGGACGCGGACCGCCGCGCCCTTCTGGACCGGCACCTCGGCATGGGGCTCAACAAGATCAACGTCTACCTGGCCAACCAGACGGACTACAGCAGCGTCTCGACGACCCCCTGGCTGGGCACCGCGGATGCCAACGACAAGAGCCGCTTCGACCTGGCACGCTGGCGGATGTACGAGCAGTGGGTGAGAGAGATGCGCGCGGCCGGCTTCGTCGCGCAGCTCTGGTTCTTTGCCGACGGCTTCGGCAACCACCCGGACGCGGACCGGAAGAGGCTGATTCACTACGGCATGGCGCGCCTGTCCGGCTACGCCAACACCATCTTCACCTTGATGACGGAGTGGCAGGAGGGGTGGACTCAGGCCGAGGTGGACGGCCACATGCTCTACCTCCAGCAGCACAATCCATGGGACCGGCTGGCGACCGTCCACGGCCTGCCGGGAGACTTCTCCTTCCCGAGCGCTCCCTGGGCCGACTACATCGACCTGCAGGCGGGGGTCTCGGCCACGGTGGACCACGCGTTGGTCCACGATCTGGGGCTCGAGAACCGGCAGATGGCGGCCAAGCCGATGATCCAGGAAGAGTTCGGCATCGGCGACGAGACCGACGCCGAGCGCAAGAAGGTCTGGGCGGCCTTCACGTCGGGCGCGGCGGGCTCGGGCACGGGCGCGTTCCTGAAGCCGTTCTCCCAGTTCGTGCGAACCGTGCCATTCGAGCGCATGGTGCCCGCGGACGACCTCGTGCTGACCGGGTCGGCCTACGCCCTGGCGGAGGCGGGCCAGTCCTATGTCGTCTACCTTTACGACGGGGGTACGGTCTCCGTGAACCTGTCGGGCGCTTCCGGAACGGTGAAGGTGGACTGGTTCAACCCGCGCACCGGAGCCTTCCAGGCCGCCCCGTCGGTATCCGGCGGAGCGGCCCGCACGTTCACGGCTCCGGCCGCGGGAGACTGGGCCTTGCGGCTCACCGTGACCGGAGACGAGCCGCCGCCCGACGAGTCGGGCTCCTTCTACACCGTGAGCCCATGCCGTTTGTGGAACACCCGTGAGGCCGACGCTCCGGAGTTGGTCTCGGGCGAGGTGCGGGAAATCGACATGAGCGGGCGCTGCGGCATCCCGGCCACCGCGACGTCGCTGTCCCTGAACGTGACCGTGTTGATGCCCACTGGGCAGGGGAACCTCAGATTCGGTCCCGGAGGAGAGCCGGTCCCGTCGGCGAGCGCGATCAACTTCGCCGCCGGGGATACCAGGGCCAACAACGCCATCCTGAAGCTTGCAGAGGATGGCAGCGGCATTCTCCGCGTCATTCCCTTCGTGGCTGGAGGGGGAACGGTCGACCTGATCCTGGATGTGAACGGGTGGTTTGAGTAGATCCCGTACACTCCAGTTGCGCAGTTGGGGTGATGCCCTTACAATACCGACCGCTTCACGCGCCGACGTAGCTCAGCGGTAGAGCAGCTGATTCGTAATCAGCAGGTCGCCGGTTCAATCCCGGCCGTCGGCTCCAACCTAATTCCTTTATTTTCTGCCACTTACAAATTTTAACACCCCCGACAGAGGGGCGCGTAGGTACTACATAGGTACTACCTCGGCTAAAGCGGCGTTGCCGGGGGCTGGCGTAGTACCTCCCGTAGTACCTCCGGGG
>JANOCF010000386.1:0-2179 GCA_031412055.1 Holophagales bacterium
GTCCGGCAAGGTCTTCGTGGACGGCCATCTCGCCGCCGAAGCGGTGATCTCCTCCGCCATGGTGGACCGCTGAGCATGCCGGCCATGTCGGCGATGAGCTCAGGTTTCATCCATCCCGGCGCGCAGATCGACCCCGGTGCCGTCCTGGGCGAGGGCGTCCGGGTCGGACCGTTCGCCGTGATCGGGGCGAACGTCACGATCGGCGACGGCACCGAGATCGGGGCCGGAGCCCAGGTCTACGGCCCGGCCCGGATCGGGCGCAAGAACCGGATCCATCCCCAGGCGTGCATCGGCTTCGAGCCCCAGGACCTCAAGTACCAGGGCGAGGAGGTCTGGCTGGAGGTCGGGGACAACAACCAGTTCCGCGAGCTCTGCACCATCCATCGCGGCACCGCCAAGGGGGGCGGGATCACCCGCATCGGCAGCGACAACCTCTTCATGGCCTACACCCACGTGGCCCACGACTGCCAGGTGGGGAGCCGCGTGATCTTTGCCAACAACGCGACCCTCGCCGGACACGTGGAGGTGCACGACGACGCCACGATCAGCGCGTTCACCTCGGTCCACCAGTTCTGCCGCGTGGGCCGGCACGCGTACGTCGGCGGCTACAGCGTGGTCACCATGGACGCCCTGCCGTTCGCCAAGACGGTGGGGCTTAAGCCGGCCTTCTACGGGCTCAACTCGATCGGTCTCAAGCGCAAGGGGTTCGACCCCGACAGCCTGCGCCGCCTGGACCAGGCCATGCGCCTGCTGGTGCGCTCCGGCCTGAACACGGGGCAGGCGCTGGAGCGCATCCGCGCCGAGCTGATGGGCGATCCCGAGGATCCGGCGGTCGCCTACCTCGTCTCCTTCATCGAGGGGGCCAAGAGGGGAGTTCACAAGTCCCGTCCACGCGGCGGCCGCTCAGGCGGCTCGGAGAGCGAAGCTGAGTAGCCCGCGGGAGATGCTGAGGGTCGGCGTCGTGGGGACCGGCGCCATGGGCCGGCACCACGTCCGCATCCTGTCCACCCTGCCCGGGGTGGAGCTGGTGGGCATCCACGATCCCAATCCCGGCGCGGCCGAGACCATGGCCCGGGAGCACGGCGCCCGCGCGTTCGAGCGCCTGGAAGAGCTGGCCGGAGAGATCCAGGCCGCGGTCGTGGCCGTGCCCACGGTGGCCCATGCCGACATCGGCGTCGCCCTGCTGGAGCGCGGGGTCCATGTCCTGGTGGAGAAGCCCATCGCGTCGAGCCTGGCCGAGGCCGACCGGCTGCTCGCGGCCCAAGGCAACAAGATTCTGGCGGTGGGACACGTCGAGTTCTACAACCCGGCGGTCCAGGCGCTGGTGAGCGTGGGCACGCCGCCGAGGTTCGTGGAGGTGCAGCGCCTCGGGGTGTTCTCGCCCCGCAGCCTGGACGTGGACGTGATCCTCGACCTGATGATCCACGACCTCCAGATCCTGCAGGCCCTCGACCCCAGTCCGGTCACGGAGGTGCGGGCCACGGGCATCAACGTCCTGTCTCAGCGGGTGGACATCGCCAATGCCCGGATCGAGCTGGCTTCCGGGTGCGTGGCCAACCTCACGGCGTCGCGGGTCTCTTCGGAGCGGGTGCGCAAGCTCCGGGCCTTCCTGCCGAGCCGCTACTACTCGCTCGACTATCAGGCGCAGGACATCCGCGGCTACCGGCTGGAGGAGCGCGACGGCGGCCGGCGCATCCTGCCCGCCGACCTGCCGATGACTCCGGCCGAGCCGCTGCTGCGGGAGCTGGAAGCGTTCGTGGCCGCCTGCCGGGGTGAACAAGCGCCGCTGGTTACCGGCGCCGCCGGCCGGAGGGCGCTGGAGACGGCCCTGGCGGTCGTCGAAGCGATCCGGTAGCCGGTCTGCTAGACTCTCCCGCCGGCCCAGCAGGACGGTAGTGAGAATCCCTTTCAAGGAGGAGCTTTCGATGAGTGAAGCGCGTATCGGTGTGGTCGGAGGAAGCGGCTTGTATCAGATGGAAGGCCTGGTGGTCCGCGAAGAGCGGCGCATCCAGACCCCGTTCGGCGATCCGTCCGACGTCTACATCCTCGGCGAGCTCGACGGACGGTCGGTGGCCTTCCTGCCCCGCCACGGCCGCGGCCACCGGCTGACGCCCACCGAGCTCAACTACCGCGCCAACATCTTCGGCTTCAAGGTGCTGGGCGTCGAGCAGCTCATCTC
>JANOCF010000387.1:0-2530 GCA_031412055.1 Holophagales bacterium
TCCTGGGTGATCGGGGGCAGCGGCCCGGAGCCACGGTAGAAGTATTCCGTGGTCTGCGCGACCACGACACCGAGCTTGCTGATCGTGACCCGGTTGATCATCGTTTCGCCGTCGGCCTGCAGGTACATCCTGAGGTTGAACCGGACCTTGGCAAGCGGGTTTCCCGGGCGCAACGCGAGTGTGTAGGCCCAATGAAACGTATTCCCGTAGGCCAGGCCGCGGGAGACGCCCACCACGTCGTTCGCAGTGGCTTCGTAACGGTGATCGTCGATCCGCCGAATCCGCCAGAGCCTCTGCTGCTTGCGTCCGTCCTCGAACGTGAAGTCCTGAGTGATCACGAGAGCGTCGCCGTCCCGCCGCCCCATCATCTCCGTCCTGAACCGGCTCTTCGGGCGCCCGGCGCGACTCTCGATCACTCCCCAGGACCGGGTTGGACCCTCGAAAAACTTGTCCGGCTGGAAACGCGGCTCGCCCCCGGCAAAGCTTTCCGGCTTCAGGCCGTGGCAACCGCTGATCAGGAGGCAGAGCAAGACCATGACGGCAGAATGTAGAGAGGTCTTCATGCCCTGGATGGTAGCAAGCCCGGGCGGGGGCGTGAAACATTCTGCCGCTTCCTCTCGTGGTGTAGAGCGTGGCGCGAAAGACGCGCTGCATAGGAGGAGACGCAAATGATCCGCAAGACTCTCTCGATCGCCCTGCTCGCTCTCAGTCTCGGAGCCATCCAGGCTGCCGCCGCCAATACCGACAAGCTCTGGGTCCACATCCATGTCCGCGACGCCAAGGACGGCGTGGTCTCGATCAACCTTCCGATCTCGGTCATCGACAAGATGGCCAACGTCATCCCGACCGATGGCGAGGGGAAGGGCAACGCGAAGCTCCGCTTCAACGACGACGACATCACCGTGGCCGAGCTGCGGGACATCTGGAACGAGGTCCGGAAGCAGCCCGACGCGACCTTCATCACCGTCGACGAGCTCGACTCCAAGGTGCGCGTGGCCAAGAAGGGCGGCTATCTGCTGGTGCGGTCGCAGGACAAGGGCAAGGGGCGCAACGAGGAGGTCGAGATGAAGATCCCCGGCACGGTGGTGGACGCGCTCCTCTCCGCGAAGGGCGAGCAGTTCAACGTGACCGCGGCCTTGCAGGCCCTGGCCCGCCACGGCGAGGGCGAGCTGGTGACCGTCACCGGCGACGGCGAGACCGTACGCATCTGGGTGGACGCGAGCTCCGAAGGCCGGGCGACCCGGTAATCTCCAAAAGGCGAGGAACATGCCATGAGCAAGATAGCGAAGATCCTGCTGGTCACGACGGTTGCGTTCGCCATGATCGTGATGGGTTCCGGGGTTCTGCTCGCCGCGAGCGTCGTCCGGAGCGGGGTGGTGAAGGTGAAGGTTCACGAGTCGGGGACGGATGGAATGAATATCTACGTCCCCGCGGCCCTGGTGGGCATAGGTCTGGACGTGCTGCCCCTGGTGATGGAGAAGGACATGTGGACGGAGATGCGCACCGATCTCGGGGACTGGGCGCCGGCTGCCGCGGCGGCTCTCCAGGCGGTGGAAGATGCGCCCGACGCCGTGCTGGTCGACGTCCACAACGACCACGAGAGCGTACAAATCGTGAAGGAAGGGCGCTCGCTGGAGATCCACGTCAAGGATGCCAGCGGAACGGTGGAGATCTCGCTGCCGGCGGGGCTGCTCGGCAGGATCGCCCGCGAGATCGCCTGATCCGAGAGTACTTAGACGAGCGGCGCTCGGTGCTTCATCTGAGGCCGGGCGTCACTCGTCTTCAAAAAGGGTTTGTAGCTTCCCTGTGATCTCGGCCAGAGTTTCCTGCGGCAACCGACCGGCGAACTCAGCCCTGCGTGCCCGCCAATCCAAGCTCCTTACCTGATCCGCCAGGGCTACGCCCGTTACCGGCAAGCCTGCCGGGAGGTGGACCTCGAAGGGATAGCCCTTTTCCTTCGAAGTAACTGGACAGAAGATCGCCAGCCCGACCCGGGCGTTGTAGAGCTGAGGAGAAAGGACGACCGCAGGGCGCCGACCTGCCTGCTCGTGTCCTGCTTGCGGATCAAATGTGAGCCAGACGAGATCACCACGGCTGGGAGAGTAAGCCACTCACCATACCTCGTTGCCGAGAGGGCCGCTTGTCGTGACCTCCTCGTGAAGGTTCTCATCCGTGATACCCGCCAAGAGTTGCTTGAGGGTGAAGGTGCGGGGCTTGACTGGGGAGATCACGAGATCGCCGTCATTGACGGAAATCTCGACGGGAGAGTCCGCCTCAAGGCCAGTACCTTTGGCGTATGCCTTTGGGATCCTTACGGCAAGGCTGTTTCCCCAACGTTGAACTTTGCTTTGCATGGTGTTCCTCCGTATCTACAATGAGTCTACGGCGGGTGAGGCTCCAAGGCAAGCGCTGAGCTCTTCCACAGGACCCAGGTCGTCATCGATCTCTGGTTTTGAACGAGAGTGGTTTTCAGAGGCTCGGCCCACCTCGCGCCGAGCCGGTGAGCTGCCCGCGTGAGCATGGCGTCGTC
>JANOCF010000388.1:0-1651 GCA_031412055.1 Holophagales bacterium
CGACTGCGCAAACCAGCAGCAGCGGATCGCCGGGCTTGGGCGTGAGCACGGTGCGAGGCGCGGGGTCTTGCAGCTTTAGCTCGGCGGGTTGTTGCGCGAGGACGAGCTGGTTGGCGGGGAGACCGGGAACTTCGGCGCGCCAGACGCCGCCGTTGAGCATGGCGGTCCATTGGTAGAGGCGGGCGGCGTCGTCTTTTTGGAGATCGTCGATGACGAAGCCGTAGGGCGCGGGGCCGCGCAACAGGCCGGTTTGGCGGAAGACGCGGCGCATGGGGTTGTAGGGGGCGCGGACGTTGGGCAGGTAGTTGGTGAAGTTGTAGGTTGGCCACCAGGCGCGGAACTTGTAGCGGGCGGTGCCGGCCCAGACTTTCAGGTTTTCGGGGTTCGGCTCCACCTCCCACGGCAGGTCGGACCATTCGGGCTCCCAGGTCGGCTGGGGCTGGGCGAGCCAACGCCACGAGTAGGCGTAGGTGAGATCGGCGGCGGCCTGCGCGAGCTTAGGCTTGATCTCGGCTCCGAGGTAGGTGGCGGCGCCCTGCCAGCCGAGCGGGCGGTCGCTGAAGGAGGCGGGTTGAGAGAGGCCGTCCACGAGCACGAGGTTATGGAAGTTGCCGTTGTAATCCTGGCTGAAAGGTGACTCGGTGAACCAGTCCACGCCGAGGGCGGAGAAGTGGAACATGCCGGCGTCGGCATGATGATGGCCGGCTCCGAAGTAGTGGTCGGGACGCACCAGCATATGAATCCACGCGGCGTTGGGCGTGGCGTCGCTGCGGGTGGAAAAAAGTCCATGCACCGGGTCGCTAAAGTCAAGCGGCATATCAAGGTCGGCTCGCGTGGTTGCGACGGAATCGGCATCATAGACGACCTGTCGTGTCATCATGCCAGTCAGGCTGGGAAGGCGAAGGCGACTCATCGTCGGCACCTTGGCAGCATACGCGGAAGGATCGAAGTCGGGTGCATTGGGCGCTAGCGCTTCGCCCGAGAGGGCGAGGAGGAAATCGGCGCGACGGTCCTTAGGATAAAATGCCTTGAGCTGGCGAACAAAGCCGGGGTTGAGCCGCTCCCGGCTGAATGGATTGTATTGTGTGCCGCTGTTGACAATGACCTCTCCCGAAGGGGAGGTGGAATAGATTTGCCCGTCGAGCAGGCGGCGAAAGTGTGGATGGCCAAAGAGGTTTTCTCCCCGGCGGGCGAGAGCGATCATGGAAAGGAGTTCGAACTGGTTACCGCCGCCCGTTTTACCGTTGCTTTCGTAGATGACGCCAGCGGCGTTGATGCCCCAGTCGCAGAAGGCGCGCACGCTCTCGGCGCCGGAGGCGGAGGCTTCGGGGTCGAAGCCGGGGAGGCCCTCAATGGCGGTGACGGCGAGGTAATGGGGGAGGTCCCACGTCATCCAGTTGATGTCGCGGAAACGCACCGGCGCGTCCTGGGCGTAGCTGCGGCGGCCGTAGGTGGCCTTGGCGATGACGCGGCGCATGAGGTCTTTTTGCTCGGCGTTCATCCACTTGCCGGCGAAGTCGAGGGACAGGCCGAGGTTCATGTTGGGCACAAGGCCGTGGAGGTTGCGCCAGTGGGTGCGGGCGCCGTTGCCGCCCATGGAAACGACGCCGCCGCGCTCGTCCACGTAGGTGGAGCCGAATTCGGAATCGCT
>JANOCF010000389.1:0-4792 GCA_031412055.1 Holophagales bacterium
CCGCCGCGGAGCTGGGCACCTCGGTGGAACGCTACGTCTTCATCTCGTCCATCTCCGTCTACGCCGACCTCCAGGTCCCCAGCATCCTCGAGGACGCCCCGCTCAAGCAGCCGCCTCCCGGTGAAGAGGAGACGGAGCAGGTGACGGCCGAGACCTACGGCTGGCTCAAGGTCCTCTGCGAGCAGACGCTGGCGGAGGCCATGCCGGGCCGGTCGCTGATCGTCCGTCCCGGCTACATCGTCGGTCCGGAGGACTACACCGGCCGCTTCACCTGGTGGCCCTGGCGGGCGGCGCAGGGAGGCGAGATGCTCGCGCCCGGCCGCCCAGACCGGCCCCTGCAGGTGCTCGACGCCCGCGATCTCGCGGGTTGGATCCTGTCCATGGTGGAGCGCCGCGCCACCGGTCTCTTCAACGCCACCGGCCCCGACCGTCCCCTGACCATGGGCGGCCTGCTGGAGACCTGCCGCCAGGTCACCGGGGGCGACGCGACCTTCACCTGGGTCAACGAGAAGTTCCTGCAGGCGAACCGCGCCGAGCCGCCCCTCTGGGTGCCGCAAGAGAAAGAGGGGTTCGACTGCGTCGACAGCAGCCGGGCGCGGGGCGAGGGGCTCGTCTGCCGTCCGCTGGCCGACACCATCCGCGACACCCTCGCCTGGGTGGCCGACAATCCCCAGGCCAAGCACCAGCCCTCCTCCTGGTCGCGCGAGCACGAGTCCCGCCTGCTGCGCCGCCGGCATTGAGGTGCTACAGTCCCGCGAAACATCGGCGGGGCTCACCCGCGGGAGGAGCAGGAATGACGGGCAGCAGAAAAGCGTGTCTCGTGCTGTCGTTTGTGGCCTTGGCCGGGCTGCCGGCCGCGGCGCAGGACCGGGACTTTTCCAAGGTTGAAGTAAAGGCGATTCCGGTTGCCGGCAAGATCCACATGCTGGAAGGGGCCGGCGGCAACATCGGCGTGTCGGTCGGCAGCGACGGCCTCCTCATCGTCGACGACCAGTTCGCGCCGCTCGCGGACAAGATCCGGGCCGCTCTCAAGGGGCTGAGCCAGGGCAAGCTCGCGTTCGTTCTCAACACCCACTGGCACGGCGATCACACGGGCGGCAACGAGGCCTTCGGCCGCGAGGCCACGATCATCGCCCACGACAACGTGCGCAAGCGGCTGTCCACGGAGCAGATCGTGTTCGGGGAGAAGTACCCCCCGTCGCCGGCCCATGCCCTGCCGGTCGTCACCTACGGCGAGTCTCTCTCCGTGCACTTCAACGGCGAGGAGATCCGGGTCATCCACTTCCCGCACGGCCACACCGACGGCGACAGCGTGATCTTTTTCACCGGCTCCAACGTGGTCCACATGGGAGACGACTTCTTCACCGGCCGCTTCCCGTTCGTGGACCTGGCGAGCGGCGGCAGCGTGACCGGCCTCAGCGCGAACATCGAGAAGATCCTGGGGGATCTCCCGAACGACGTGAAGATCATCCCCGGGCACGGTCCGCTGTCGACCAAGGCCGACCTGCAGGCCTACCTGGGCATGCTCAAGGAGACCACGGCCCATGTGCGCCAGAGCATCGACGCCGGCAAGGACCTGAAGGCGATCGTGGCGGAAGGGCTGCCCGACAAGTGGAAGGAGTGGGGGAGCGGCTTCGTCAAGACTGAGATGTGGCTGGGCATCATCCACGAGGACCTGACCAAAAAGGGCGGAGCGGGCTCCGGTCACGGCGGCCACCACCACTAGTGCCTGTCACGCCGGCTGTAGGGGCATCCCTTGTGGGTGCCCCGTCCGGAGGGCGGCCACAAGGGCCGCCCCTACAATCAATCAGATCCCTTCCCCCGGCGCAGCTCCAGCAGATCCCTTCCCTCGTACCCCATGCGCAGCAGCGGCCCCACCTGCAGCTCGGCTTCATCCGGGCGGTCCAGGTAGAGCAGGGCGCGCGCCTGGGGATCGAGCAGGCGCCAGTGCGCCAGCGGGCGCCGGCACGGCTTCAGGACGTCCAGGGCCCGTTCCCAGGCGGCCCGCGCCCGTCCGGAGTCGCCCAGGGCAAGCTCCGCGCGTCCCAGGACGATCTCGGCCTCCGCGACGTGTCCCCGAATCTGATCGTCCGGGGCCTCTTCCAGCAGCGCGGCCAGGATCTCCATCGCCCGCCGCGCCTCGACCCGGGCCGTGGAAGGATCCGTCTCTTCAAGCGCCGCGGCCAGCCGCCGGTGGCAGATCCCGAGCTGGAGCCGCCAGTCCGCATTCGTCGCGTCCTGCCCGACCAGGCGGCTCAGGATCGTCCGGGCGGACCTTAGAGAAGGAAGACCCCGCGCCGGATCGCCCTCCTCCGCGGCCAGGGCTCCCAGCGACGAGTGGAACGCCGCGAGCCAGCGCTGAAGCTCGGCATTGCCGGGATCCTGGGCCGCGAGGCTGTCGATCGTTGCGAGGCCGGTCTCATAGAGAGTCCGCGCGTCCTCCAGGTCCCCGAGCGGGGCCAGAAGACCGGCGAGAAAGCCCTGCGCGCTCGCGAGCTCCATCCGCCGGACCGAGCTGGTGGGCTCAAGCTCCACCAGCCGCGTGTGGATCGCCAGATGGGCTTGCCGCTCCGCCAGGGCGCCCTCGAGATCGCCCTGCCGCTCCAGCGTGTTGCTGATCCAGGCCAGCGTCGCGGCCAGCCCCGCCTGCTGATCCCGGTCCTCGGGGCTCTTCGCGGCGAGGCGCCGGCTCAGGGCCAGGCTCTCGCGGTACGAGCGAAGCGCGCCCGCCAGGTCGCCCGACGCCTCCAGCGCGGTGCCGGCATTGTGCTGGACAGAGGCCACGATGCCCAGCCATCGCGGGCTCTCCGGATGGCGCTCGAGCTGGACCCGGGATACCTCCAGGGCCCGCCGCCAATCCGCCAGCGCCTCGGCCGTCCTGCCTTGATCGAACAGCACCTGACCGGTCCAGGTGTGCGCTTCCACGAGATTGGACTGCCAGTCCTCCTCGGCAGGATTGCGCTCCACGAGACTGTTGGACATGTCGAGGGCGCGGCTGGCTGCCGCGACCGCTTCCGGCAGCCGCCCCTGGGCGCGCCGGACCTCCGCGATCTGCAGGATCGTCTGCACCCGCCGCGACAGCTCGCCGTCCGTGAGATCGCTCTCCGGGATGCCGTCGAAGTAGGCGAGAGCGCGGTCGCCGACCTCGTCGAGGAGATCCACGCGGCCCATCGACTCCAGCTTGGGCCGCAGGTCGCCCAGCATGAACCCGATCAGCTCCTCGGCCTGCGCGCGGCGGCGGTCGGCGTCCTCGCGGGACCGGCGGGCTTCGATCGCGAGAACCGAGACCACGGCCAGCAGCGCGGCCAGAAGCGCGAACGCGGCCACGGCCGCGGTCACGACCAGTCGCCGGCGCTTGCGCCGCTGCGGCTCGTCGAGGACCCGGCGCAGGCGCTCCGCGGTCTGCTCGGCCGTGGGGCGGCGCCGCGGATCGAGGCTCTGGAGGTCCTGGATCAGCCGCGTGAGATCGGAGTCGAGCCCCTCGATGGGCCGCGTCTCCGCGCGCACCACCTGGGCCAGCAGCGCCACCGGGTGCGCGGTCTCGTAAGCCCGCTCGCCCGTGAACAGCTCCTGGAGGAGGATGCCCAGCGAGTAGAGATCGCTCGCCATCGTCACCCGCCCGCCCTGCGCCTGCTCCGGGCTCATGGCCTTGGCCGTGCCGATCAGCGCGCCGTGCTGCGTCAAGTCCGACCCCTCCGTCAGCCGCCGGACCTCGATCGACGAGTCGACCACCGACCTCGTGCCGGACTCCGCCATCGAACGGGCGATCCCGAAGTCGAGCACCTTGACCTCGCCGTCGGCCGTGAACATCACGTTGTCCGCCTTGAGGTCGCGGTGGACGATCCGCTCGCGGTGCGCGGCGGCGAGAGCGGTGGCGATCTTCTCGGAGAGGCGGAGCTTGCGCTCGAAGCTGAGCTCGCCGGGCTGGATCTCCTTGAGCGTGCGCCCCTCGACATACTCCAGGACCAGGAAGTCCGCCTCGGGTGTTTCGATCAGATCGTAGACCTGGCAGATGCCGGGATGACCGATCTTCGAGAGCAGCCGCGCCTCGCGCAGGAAGCGCGCCTTGAGCTCGCCGCTCAGCCGGTGCTCCGAGCGGATCGTCTTGACCGCCACGCGGCGCTCGAGCTTCTTGTGGAAGCCGAGATACACCTCGCCCATGCCGCCCGAGCCGATGGGCGCGTCGATCCGGATGGGGCCGATGGTCGAGCCGACGAAGCTCAGTGAGACATCCTCCTGGAAAGGTGGTGGCAAGGGTACCAAAAATCAGGAAGAGCCGGCGCCGGGGAGGATCGGCGGCCGGCTCTCCAATCAACCGTCGGCTACCGTGTTACTGCTGCGGAACCACCAACGCGGTCGGGGCCCCGTTCACCCCGTTGCCCGCGTTCCGATTGTTGCCCCACGAGAGGAGCTGGCCGCCGGTGACGGACGACAGGCCCGTCGAGTTCGACGTGACCATCGCCTCCGAGAGCCGCACCGAGGCCAACGCGCTGCCCTCGGCCTGCACGCCGGTCGTGTTGTTGGATGCGGTCACACGCTCCAGGATGATCGACGCCGCGTTGGGACCGGCCGTGACGGCATGGAATCCGACCGTCGTGTTGCCCGAAGCGTTGCTGTCGTTCACCGTCGCGCGCGCATTGCCCTCGACGCGCAGGCCGAAGGTGTTCTGGTTCATCAGCACGTGCTCCAGCAGCGCGCTGACCGACCCGGTGGCCGTCGGCCGGAGGAGGATGGCGCCGCTGTTGCCCGCCGGAGCCGACGCGCCCACGTTGTTGCGGATGATCGTGTTGCG
>JANOCF010000390.1:0-2767 GCA_031412055.1 Holophagales bacterium
GCCAGCGAACGAGCTTCTTTTCCCAGTGACGAGCTTGTTCGGCGGCCGAATGGACTCACCACTGGCGAAACGAGCTTCTTCAGCCAGCGAACGAGCTTCTTTCTCCAGTGACGAGCTTGTTCGCCCGCTGAATGGACTCGCCACTGGCCGAACTAGCTTCTTCAGCCAGCGAACGAGCTTCTTTTTCCAGTGACGAGTTTGTTCGCCCGCTGAATGGACTCGTCACTGGCCGAACGAGCTTCTTCAGCCGGCGAACGAGCTTCTTTTTCCAGTGACGAGCTTGTTCGGCGGCTGGGAGGACCCGTTCACCGGCCGAATCCAGGGATGCGGGGAGAGATTCCGGAGATTCACGAGGCGAGGGGGGAGACCAGACGAAAAAGAAGGGGACTCGGAAGAGTCCCCCCGGGATCCAGAAAGCGACGAGGCCGATCAGCCGACCGCAGGCTCGGCCTTGGTGTCCTCCACCGGCGGTTTCGGCGCAGCCTTGCCCGGACGTCCACGAAACGGCTGCAGGCCGAACTCCACCAGTTTCTCCGACCGGATGCCGTAGAACTGCTTCACCCCAAGACGCAGAATCGTCGCCAGGCGCTCCCCCTCGATCACCGCCGCCCGGAGCTGCTGCGACGCCTCCTGCTTCGCCGCGGTGTGCACCGCCTGCTGGCCGGCTGCCGCGTCGGCCAGAACCACCATCTGCTCCAAGCCCTGGCGGGCCACCTCCAGATGCTCGAGCTCGGCACTGTTGTCCGCCACCCGAGCCTTCAACCGCTGCAGTTCCCCCAGTCTCTCCAACATCGTCGGCATACACCTTCCCCTCTCCCGGGCCTTAGCCCGATTCATCTTTGTGCCGGAATTGGCACTAGTGCTTCTATCCAGGCGGAATCCTTACTTCGACTGCGGGAGAGACTAGAGCAAGACTTGGACGCTGTCAACAGAGAATCGCCGCTTCACTGCTCAAAGAACCAACAATGTTGCGTTATCATGGCTATATGGGGCTCTACTTGCCTGGATACAGCCCAACCTACTTGGATTCTCTTGTACGGGGGTCCCTGCTGGAAAGGGTCAAGCTCCTCCGGCGGCTGGATGGAGCCATCCCTGGCCGAAGGAGCTTCTTCAGACGGTCGACCGCGTCAGGCGCGCTTCAGACGGTCCGCGAAGTGCTTGCGCAGCTTGGAAACCTTGGGCGCCGCCGTGAAGAGGACGTACGGCTGAATGGGGTGCCTCTCGGCGTAGTTCTGGTGATAGGCCTCGGCCTCGTAGAAGGTCTTGAGCGGGCTCACTTCCGTCACGATGGGCGCGCCGAGCACGTTGGCTTCGTTGAGCTGACGGATGTAGGCCAGGGCCACGAGCGCCTGATCCTCGTCGGCGGCGAAGACGGCCGAGCGGTACTGCCGGCCCTGGTCCGCGCCCTGGCGGTTGAGCTGGGTGGGGTCGTGCGCGACCGAGAAGAACACCTTGAGGATCTGCCCGAAGCTCACCCGGGCAGGATCGAAGCGCACCTCGATGACTTCCGCGTGGTCCGTGCGGCCCGAGCACACCGCCTCGTAGTTGGCGGTCTCCGCCGAGCCTCCCGCGTAGCCGGACCGGACTGAGAGCACGCCGTCGATCTCCTTGTACACGGCTTCGACGCACCAGAAGCAGCCTCCGGCCAGCACGGCGGTCTGCTCTCCCTTCTGGGGGGCGGCGTCGAGCTGGGGATCGGGAAACTGGTTCGATGCTACGCGCGGGATTTCACAACTCTGGTCCATCGTCGCTCCTTGCTTGTCGTTCCTGTCTGTTCAACCGCCGCAAAGCCCGCGATGTTCCTCACCGCTCCCGGAGCCGCACGCGGGTGACCTCTTCCACGGCACCCATCACCGCCTGGAAACCTTCCACGTCCCGAGCGCTCACCTGCTCCCGGATCTGATCCTCAAGGGTCTCAAGGATCCGGTTGAGGCGCTCCGCCAGCTCCACGCCGCCATCGCTGATGTGGACCATGAAGGAGCGCCGATCGCCGGGGTTGACCTCCCGACGAATGAGGCCGGCCTCCTCCAGGCGGTCCAGCATGCTGGTCAAGGTGGACTGCTTCATCCCGAAGACCCGGACGAGCTCGCCGACGGCGGCGGGCGCGTAGCTGCGCAGGTAGCTCAGGAGATGCCCCTCGCTGGGGCTCACTCCCAGCTCCCGCGTGTGGGCCTCCAGGTATACCGAAATCTGCCGGGAGGCCTTGTGGAGCGGAGAGAGAAAGCCCAGGGCCATGGCCGCTAGTATATGGAAAGCGGATGATACGATTTCGTAGTATTATCTCGGCCGGACCACTCAAGGAGACAAACCATGACTACAGCCGCACCCGCAACCGTCAGCGCCGTCGAGGTCTTCCGCCACCAGACCCATGTTGTCGACAAGGTCCTGCAGACCAACCTCGCGGGGATCACCCACGAGGAGAGCTTGATCCAGCCCCACCCGGGAGGCAACTGCCTGAACTGGGTCGTGGGCCATCTCGTCTGCATCTATGGCGAGGTCCTGCCGCTCATGGGACAGGAGCCGGTCATGAAGGAAGCCCTGAAGCGCTACGCCCGGGGCAGCGCTCCGATCCAGGACCCCGCCGAGGCCCTGGACCTCCGGGAGCTGATGAAGGGATGGGAGAAGGCCACGAATCGCGTGGACGCCGGACTCGCGGGCCTCACCGCGGAGGACCTGGACCGGCCGTCCCCGGTCTCCCCCGGCAACGACCCGAAGGAGACCGTGCGCACGATCCTGTCCACGGTCCTCTTCCACCAGGCCTACCACG
>JANOCF010000391.1:0-1710 GCA_031412055.1 Holophagales bacterium
CTGCGCGGCGGCGGGGCCATCGCCATGCTGATCGACCAGGACATCAACGTGGACGGCGTCTGGGTGCCCTTCTTCGGCCGTCCCGCGTTTACTCCGGCTGGTCCCGCCGAGCTTGCCCTCCGCCAGGAGATGCGGGTGATCCCTTCTTTCATTGAGCGCCGCCCGGACGGCGGGCATCTTCTCCGCTTTCTTCCCGTCCTGGACCTGCCAAACGATACGCGGGAAGCCACCGCCCTCATGACGGCCGAGATCGAGCAGCAGATCCGCCGCCGTCCCGAGCAGTGGGTCTGGTGGCACAAGCGGTGGCGACGCCAGCCGCCGGCAGGAGCGGAGTAGAATCCGCGCCGTGAGCCTCTTCCGTCCCCGACTCCTCGGAGCCGCCCTGCTCCTGCTGACCGCCTGCCGCGCGGAGCCGGCGCCTGAGCGCCTGCCGTGGGTGCGGGTAGATCTCGCGAAGCAGCCGTTCACCGTCGAGACGGCTCCGGCCTGGGAGCCCGGCGTCCCTCCGGCCGTACAGAAGATCTCCTATCTCGGCTCCGCCGAGGTGCGGGACATGAGCCTCGTTCCGGTCACCCAGCTTGCCCACTTCCCCAAGCGAACCGCTGGGCAGGTGGAAGCCCTGGAGATGAAGGCGGGGACCCGTCTCCGCTGGCCGGTCCGGGTCGGGCAGGACAGCTACGTCTCCTTCACCCCGCTCGGCTCCGTGGGACCTTGCGCCTGCTCCTACCGGGTCGGGGTCCGCGAGAGTCCCGGCGTGGTCAAGGAGCTCTACCGCGTCGATTCGGGTCTGGCCGGACCCTTCGCTCCGGCGGCGATCGAGGTCGACCTGACCGAGTACGCCGGCCGCGAGGTGGAGCTTCTCTTCCAGCTTGAAGGCGCCGAAGGCAAGGCTTCATGGGGCAGCCCAGCGTTGTATCGCCGCGAAGCCGGACCAACAGGACCGAAGCTCTCCAAGCCGAACGTAATCCTGGTCGGGCTCGACACCCTGCGGGCCGATGCGCTCGGCGCCTGGGGACGCAATCCCAGCCTCTCGCCCAGCCTCGACCGCCTCGCGGAGCAGAGCGACGTCTGGCTAGACGCCCACACCGCCTTCAACGCGACCAACCCGAGCTTCGTCTCCATGATGAGCGGCCTGTACGGCAAGAGCCACGGCGTCTACGACCTGAAGACGCCCCTGCCGCAGGTCCACACCACGCTGGCCGAGCACCTTTCCGGCGCGGGGTACGACACCTTCGCCGTCATCTCGGCCAGCCACCTGGGAGACCACAACTCGGGGCTCGGCCAGGGCTTCGGCAAGGTCGTCCGCGCCACCGAGCATCACTCCACCGAGCTGGCTGTGGACACCACCCTCGACTGGATTGCCGACCGCAAGGACGAATCACGCCCCTTCTTCGCCTGGCTGCACCTCTTCGATCCGCACACTCCGCACACGCCGCCGCACCCCTACGCGCTCGGCTTCCGTCCCTCGACCTTCCAGGGCCTCAACCCGGTGCGCACCTGGATCCCCTTCCGCCAGCCCGGCGCCCGGACGTTCACCGAGCCGGTCCTCGGCGGCCAGCGCGACCTCTACGATGGCGAGGTCGCCTATCTCGACCGCCAGGTCGGACGGCTAACCGGGTTCCTCGAAAGCCGGGGGATGCTGGAGGACACCGTCCTCGTCATCGTCGCGGACCACGGCGAGAGCCTCGGCGAGCGCAACATCAATTTCCG
>JANOCF010000392.1:0-2005 GCA_031412055.1 Holophagales bacterium
GCACCAGGTCGCGAAATACATCCATCGCTATGCGGGCCGCAAGCTCGGTTTGAGAGGGTTGTTGAGGAGAAGGAGGAAGAGGAGGTGCCGACGCCTCCGATGCTGCCGGCTCGTCACCGGCCTCCGGCTGCGCGGGCGCCCCCAGCCCGGCGATCTCCCTCGCCAGTCCTTCCAGCCCCTGCCTGGTGATCGACCTGGTCGAGCTTTCGAGGAGCCGCTGGCCCACGCCCGCGACCCGGCCGCCCACCTGGGCCTCCAGGTCGTAGGCGAGAACCGTCGCGCTGCCGCTGTCCGACAGCCGCAGCTCGCCCTCGCCGTTCATGAAGCCGGCCGGACCCTTGCCGTCGAGCCTCATGTGGTAGCTCTCCGGCGGCTGGATGTCCGAGAGCTGGAGCGTGCCCTGGAACTGGCCCTTGACCGGCCCGATGTTGACGTTGAGCACGCCGCGAAACTCGTTCTCCCCTACCCGCTCCAGCTTCTCGCAGCCCGGCAGCGTGCGGGCCAGGATCTCCGGATCGAGCAGGGCCTTCCAGACCTGCTCGCGGGGAGCGTCAAAGGTATGGGTTCCCTGGATCTTCATCGTGCCTCCTGTGCCGATTGCGCCAGCTCCCAGAGCCGGCTGGGCTTGAGCGGGATCTCGAGGATCTCCAGGCCAGGGATGCCCAGCGCGTCCTCGATCGCCTGGGCGAAGAGCGCGCCCACGGGGATCGCGCCGGCCTCGCCCGCACCCTTGGTGCCGAGCGGGTTGAGCGGCGAGACCGTCTCCTCGTGCCCGACCTCCACCCGCGGCACGTCGAGCGATGTGGGGATCAGGAAGTCCATGAAGCTGGCATTCATGAGCTGGCCGTTGTCATCGTAGACGAGCTGTTCGAAGTAGGCATTGCCGATTCCCTGCGCCACGCCGCCATGGACCTGGCCGTCGACGATCAGCGGGTTGAGCACCCGCCCGCAGTCGTGGACCACGACGTACTTCTGGATGTCCACCTGCATCGTCTCCACGTCTACCTCGACGATCATGGCGTGGCAGCCGCTCGCGGTGGCGCCGCGGAAGGGGCCGAAGTAGCGCGTCGCCTCCAGGCCCGGCTCCGTGCCCGGCTTGACCGTGCCGCGCATCGGATTGGCCCGCTTGGCGAGCTCGCCGAGACCGATCGATTTTCCAGGCTCTCCCACCACCCGCGCCTGGCCCTGCGCCAGCTCGATCCGGTCCTCGGAGACGCCGAGCTGCTCGGCCGCGAGACGCACCGTCTTCTCGCGCACGCTGCTCGCCGCCTCGTTGACCGCGTTGCCTGCCACCACTGCGCCGCGGCTGGCAAAGGTGCCGGTTCCCCAGTGAAACTGATCGCTGTCGCCCGTGACCACGTCCACGTCTTCGACCCGGACGCCGAGCTGCTGCGCCGCGATCTGTGCCAGCACCGTGTAATGGCCCTGCCCCTGGGTACCGACACCAGTGACGACCGTGACCTTGCCGCTGGTCTGGATCTGCACGCGCGCGCCCTCGAACGGACCGATGCCGGTGCCCTCGACGTACGCGACAACGCCAATGCCCACGGCCTTGCCTTCGGCCCGCAGGCGCGGCTGCTCCTCGCGGAGAAAGCGCTCGTAGCCGATGCGCTCCAGGGTCTGGTCGAGCACCGGCTCGTAGTTGCCGCTGTCGTAGTAGAGCGGCGCGAAATCCTGATAGATGATCACGTGATCGTGCGGAAACTCTTCGGGTACGAGGAAGTTGCGCCGCCGGATCTCGACACGGTCGATCCCCATCTCGCGGGCGGCGAGATCCATCAGCCTTTCGATCACGAAGACGCCGTGCTGACGGCCCGCGCCGCGGTAGGGGGTGACGATCGTCTTGTTGGTGAACACGGCCCGGAACTCGCTGGCGTAAGCCGGCACGCGGTAGGGTCCCATGAGCGTGCACTGGCTGTTGAGCGGCACGGTGAGACCATAGGGATCGTAGGCGCCGGTGTCGTGCAGGAAGGAGTCCTTGACGCCGAGGATGATGCCGTCCTTG
>JANOCF010000393.1:0-1859 GCA_031412055.1 Holophagales bacterium
ACAACGAGAGGTCCTCGTCGGCCCCGATCCTCTACGCGGACTTGAAGATCGCGCTGCCGGTCAACAGCCACGTGAGGGTCCGCAACGTGGTCGGCTCCGTGCGCGGCGGCCAGCTCGAAGGGACGCTCACCATCGACACCGGCAGCGGCCGGGTGGAGATCGCCTCCTATGACGGCACCCTCAACGTGGATACGGGCTCGGGCGACGTGATCCTGGGCTCGGCCCGGGGCGAGACGGTCATCGATACCGGGTCGGGCGACGTGACCGTCCGCCGGCTGGTCGGCAACGGCAAGGTGGACACCGGGTCCGGCGACGTCGTGGTGGAGAAGGTCTCGGCGGGACGGCTGTCTCTCGATACCGGCTCGGGCGACGTGACGGTGCGCGACGGTTCCGCGAGTCGGTTGATGGCGGATACGGGCTCGGGCGACGTGCGGGTGATGAACGTCGAGCTGGAGGAGCTGGAGGCGGACACCGGCTCGGGCGACGTGGTGATCCAGAGTTCCCTGGCCCAGGCGCGGCGCATCAGCGCGGACACGGGCAGCGGCGACGTCGAGATCCACGCGGGTCCCAACGCCTCCTTCGACGTGGAGTCCGAGGGGAGCGGCGACCTGGATGTCCGCTACTCGGACGCCACCCTGCGGAAGTCGGGCAACAAGGTGGTGGGCGCGAAGCGGGGCAACGGCCAGACCGTCATCCGGATTGAAACCGGAAGCGGAGACTGCGTGGTTTCCCCCCGCGGATAAAACCTCACCCCCTGTCCCCCTCTCCCATCTCCCACCCCGGCCTTCGGCCGTCCCCCGCCGGGAGAGGGGGGACGTAGCTGAGGCGATATCCCTACGATCTTGCCTCGCCGCCCCAGTCCCCCCTCTCCCGGGGTTGGGTGGAAGGGAGATGGGAGAGGGGGATAGGGGGTGAGGACTCCTACATCTTGCTGTAATTAGGCCCGCCGCCACCTTCCGGGGGAACCCAGGTGATGATCGCGTAGGGATCCATGATGTCGCAGGTCTTGCAGTGCACGCAGTTGCTGGCGTTGATCTGCAGGCGCTTGCCCGTGGGCGAGGCCGCGTCCTCCACCATCTCGTAGACCGCTGCCGGACAGAAGCGCTGGCACGGGTTGTCGTACTCCACCGCGCACTGGTAGATGCAGATGTCGGTATCCGCCACAAGCAGGTGGACCGGCTGGTCCTCCTCGTGCGAGGTGCCCGAGTTGTAGACGTCGGCCAGCTTGTCGAAGGTGAGCTTGTTGTCGACCTTGACCGGCTCGGGGACCTTGAGGCGCTGACCCTCGGGCGTGTTGAGCGGGATCATCCGCTCGTGTCCCGGGTGAGCCTCCAGCTTGTCGAAGATGCCCCAGCCGCGACCCCCGGTGACCATGCCGACGCCGGCCTGGAGCATGCCCGGGATGAGGCCGTTGTCGAAGGCCTGGTGGAAGTTGCGCACCGCCCAGAGCTCTTCCTTGATCCAGCTCTCCTCGATCTTCTGCGCGTAGCGCGCCAGCCGCTCCGACGTGACACCGCCCGCCTTGAGGCCCTCGAAGATGGTCTCGGCCGCGAGCATGCCCGACTTCATGGCCAAGTGGATGCCCTTGAGGCGCTGGCTGTTCAGCATGCCGGCGGAGTCGCCGATCAGGAGGAAGCCGTCGCCCCAGGAGCGCGGCATGGACCACCAGCCACCCTCGGGGAGCGCCTTGGCGCCGTAGAAGGCCATCGTGCCCCCTTCCAGGAGCCTGGCGATGTCGGGGTGGGTCTTGAGACGCTGGAACTCCTGGTGCGGATCGAGGTGCGGGTTCTTGTAGTCCAGGCCCACGACCAGGCCCGCGATGAGCTGGTCGTTCTGCATGCCGTAGAAGAAGCCGCCGC
>JANOCF010000394.1:0-2489 GCA_031412055.1 Holophagales bacterium
GAAAATTCCGACATGCTGAAGCTCATGTTGATCACGCGCGCGCCTTTCTCCACCGCGTAATAGACCGCTCGCACAACGTCCGCAGTGGTGGTGGTACCGTCCGCGCGGAATGCCTTGAGGGGCATGATCCTGGCCGTGGGAGCCGAGGGACCAGGGCTCTCCCCTCCTCTCCAGGAGCGCGCCGACCTCCGGCTGACGATCTCGATCGAGCCTCCCGTGGAGTCGCTGAACGCCACGGTCGCGGCCGCCCTGGTGCTGTTCGAGGTCCGCCGGCGGCGGTCGGGGCCTTCCATGGTTTAATACGACCGCTATGAAGATCGGCATCGGGTCGGACCACGCGGGCTATCGCTACAAGGAAGAGATCGAGCGGTTCCTCGTCCAGCACGGGCACGAGGTTCGCGACTTCGGGACCGACTCCGAGGAGTCGGTCGACTACCCCGTCTACATCCGTCCCGTGGCCGAGGCCGTGGCCGGCGGCGAGGTCGAGCGCGGCATCGTGCTCGGCGGCTCGGGCAACGGCGAGGCCATCGCGGCCAACCGGGTCAAGGGCGTCCGCTGCGCCCTCTGCTGGAACACCGACTCCGCCCGCCTCGCCCGCGCGCACAACGACGCCAACATGATCTCCCTCGGCCAGCGCATGATGACGCTGGATACCGCCCTGGAGGTCGTCCGGATCTGGCTGGAGACCCCCTTCGAGGGCGGGCGCCACGTCCGGCGGATCCAGATGCTCGACGCGTGAGCTCTCCCCCCACGGAGGCCCTGGTTCAAGCGCTCGGCGCCCAGCGGGTACGGCGAGGGGAGATCCTCGCTCCCTACACCACCTTCAGGATCGGCGGTCCTGCGGACCTCTTTTATGAGGCCACGAGCGCGGACGAGCTGGCGGGCGCGATTCTCGCGGCGCGGGAGCACGGGGTGCCCTTCTTCCTGCTGGGGATGGGGGCCAACATCCTGATCGGCGACCGGGGCTTCCGCGGGCTGGTCATCCGGAACGTCTCGCGGCACACGGAGGTCCGGGCCAACGGGCAGGTCTGGACGGAGAGCGGGACGGTAATCTACCCCGACCTGATCGAGCTCGCGGTGTCTCACGGGCTCTCCGGGCTGGAGCACTACGTGGGCATCCCCTCGACGGTGGGCGGGGCGCTCTGGCAGAACCTCCACTTCCTCTCCCCCGCTCCGGAGCGCGAGCGGACCATGTTCATCGAGGAGGTGACCCACTCGGCGGAGCTCCTCACCGTGGAAGGGAAACGGAAGACGGTGGGCGTCGACTACTTCGAGTTCGGCTACGACGACTCCATCCTCCACCACCGTCCCGACGTGGTCCTCGCCGCGACCTTCCAGCTCCGGCCGGAGGACCCGGCGCGCCTGCGCAGGATCATGGAAGAGAACCTCCAGTGGCGCCGCGAGCGCCATCCCCCGCTGGACAGCGAGCCCAGCGCGGGCTCCATCTTCAAGAAGATTGCGGGGATCGGCGCCGGCCGGCTGATCGACGAGTGCGGCCTCAAGGGCGCGACGGTCGGAGGTGCCATGGTCACCCGGCGCCACGCCAACATTCTCATCAACACGGGTGGAGCCACCGCCGCCGACGTCCGCGCCTTGATCGCCCACATCCAGGAAGTGGTCGAGCTACGCACCGGCCACCGCCTGGAGCCCGAGGTGGGTTTCATCGGCGAGTTCTAGCCTCGATTCCCGCAACCAAAGTTCTTGACTTCCGCTCCGTACTCCTTTACGCTTCACGGCGTAAGTTAAGCGTAATTCTTCGTCGCGGGAGGAGCGGACGTGCAGGACGAGAAGAGAGACGAGACCGACGAGATCCCCCAGGTTCCAAGCTTTGGTTTGCTTCCCCGGGCCGGTGCCGTGCCGGCCAACCACAAAAACGGCCCGAGCGAGGATGCAACTCGCCCGAGCCCAGCCACGCAAGGAGAATAGTCCATGCGCAGCCGAAACGATGGTAGCACCGCCGTGCCACAGAACGCATTTGCCGAGGACTACCTCGCCCTGCTCAACGAGCGGGACGAGCCCATCACGGCCCCCGAGGCCGATTACGCCGGACCCTGGAATGTGGAGAATCGTGTCCAGGGAGGTCATGCCGTCCTGAGGGTCGGCGAGGATCTCGGCCGTGGAGACGAGCCGTACGCCGTCTTCGATCGCCTGGAGATCGCGCAGATCGCCGCCGCCGCCCTGCCCGCGACGGGCCGGGAGCGGCGCTACCGCCTGGGCAAGGATGTGGAGCCCGGCCTGGGCTACCCCGTCTTCCGTGCCGGCGAGCTCGTCGGCCACGTCCAGCTCTTCGACGAGGACCTGGTCACCGCGCTGAACCTGCTCGACACGCTGCTGTCTTCGCCCTACGACTTCGCCTGGCTGCTCGAAGCCGCCGGAGGTCTCGCCCTGCAGCACGTCGGGCGGATCTCCATGGCCCGGGCCTCCGGGACGTTGAAGTAATAGAGAGCGGGCCGGGGGTCTCATCCCCCCGGTCCGCTCTCCCCAGGGAC
>JANOCF010000395.1:0-6523 GCA_031412055.1 Holophagales bacterium
GCCGACTATGTGGCCCCGAAGGGGTAGGAGGAAGGGACTCGATGATCGACCTGCGCTCGGACACCGTCACCCGCCCGGACGCCGAGATGCGCCGCGCCATGGCCGAGGCTGAAGTCGGAGACGACGTCTACGGAGAAGACCCCACGGTCGCCCGTCTCGAAGAGGAGTCCGCCTCGGCCCTTGGCTTCGAGGCGTCTGTCTTCGTCCCATCCGGGACCATGGGCAACCAGATCGCCATGCACCTCCACGGCAGGCCCGGCGAGGAGGTGATCTGCGACGCGCTCAGCCACGTCCTGCGCTTCGAGATGGGGGGCATGGCCGCGCTCTCGGGGCTGATCCCCCGCGTCCTGGACTCTCCTCGCGGCCTGCTCGATCCCGTGGCGGTCGAGGCGGTGATCGACAAGGACGTGACCTTCCATGCCCGGACCGGGATGATCTGCGTGGAGAACACCCACAACATCGCGGGCGGGGTGGTCTACGACCGGGACCGCCTGGACCGGCTGGTGGACGTGGCGCGGCGGCACGAGCTGCCGATCCATCTGGACGGCGCCCGGATCTTCAACGCCGCTACGGCCCTGGGCACCACGGTTCCGGCCCTGACCGCGGGCTTCGACTCGGCGATGTTCTGTCTCTCCAAGGGATTGGGCGCGCCCATCGGCTCCATGCTCTGCGGCCCTCGCGACTTCATCCGCGAGGCGCGCCGGGTGCGCAAGATGTTCGGCGGGGGCATGCGCCAGGTGGGGGTGATCGCCGCGGCCGGGCTGGTGGCCCTGCGCAAGGGTCCGGGCCGGCTGGCCGAGGATCACGAGAACGCCGGCCGGCTCGCCCGGGCTCTCGCCGAGCTGCCCGGCATCGAGATCGACCCGGCGTTGGTGCAGACCAACATCCTGGTCTGCCGGATCTCGGGAGATCTGGGTTTTGCGTCCGGCTTCCTCGCCCGGCTTCAGGAGGCCGGGGTGCTGGCGGGCCAGCTCTCCGCGGACCAGGCCCGGTTCGTCACCCACCGCGATGTCGGCCGTGCCCAGGTGGACGAGGCCATCGAGAAGATCCGGCGGGTGGCGGACCGGGTGCCTGCCTAGGAAAAGCTAGCCGGGGATTCGCGCGACCAGGTCGATCTCGACCAGCCCCGCCTTGGGCAGGGCCGCGACCTGCACGGTCGAGCGCGCCGGGCGGTGATCACCCATCGTTTCGGCATAGATCGCGTTCAGCTTGGGAAAGTCGGCCATGTCGGCCACGTAGACCGTGGCCTTGACCACGTCGGCAAAGGTGCAGCCGGCGCTGGCCAGGACCTCGCGGAGGTTCTCGAAGACCTGGCGGGCCTGGTCCTCGAACCCGCCGGGTACCAGCTCGCCGGTAGCGGGATCGATGGCAACCTGGCCGGAAGTGTAGAGCCAGCCTTCGACGGCCACGGCCTGGGAGTAGGGGCCGATGGCCTTGGGTGCGCTGTCGGTGTGAAGGAATCGCATCTCGAATCTCCTCAGTGTCCTCGGATCAGGAAGGGGACGGCGGATCGGGCTCGGTCTCCAATACCCCGATGTACGGCAGGTTCCGGTAGCGCTCGTCGAAGTCGAGCCCGTAGCCCACGACGAAAAGGTTCTCGATCTCGAAGCCGCGGTAGTCGATGGGAACCTCGACCTCCCGCCGCTCCACCTTGTCGAGCAGCGAGCAGAGGCGCACAGAGCGGGCACCGCGGAAGCGCAGCAGCCCGAGAACCGTGCGCACCGTGTGGCCGGTGTCCACGATGTCCTCGATGAGCAGCACGTCCTTGCCCCGGACGGAGAGGTCCACGTCCTTGCGCAGACGGACCTCGCCCGCGGTCATGCCGCTGCCGTAGCTGGAGGTCTGGTAGAAGTCGACCTGGACCGGGATGGTCAACCGCTTCAGCAGGTCGACCAGGAGGAAGACCGATCCCTTGAGGACGCCCACGCAGAGAAGGGGGTCGCTATTCTCCCTGGCGCAGTAGTCGCGGTTGATCTCTTCGGCCAGCTCCCCGATCCGCCGCTCCAACTCCTCCTGCGGGATCAGGACCCGGACATTTTCCTTTCCCATCGGCATGTCGTAATATCCTCAGAGCTTCTACCGCAGTTAAGGATCGAACTCATGGCGACCGTCCAAGAGCTGGGTGCTCTGCACCGCCGTTACGCCGACATCTCGAACCGGTTTCGGGCGGGATGGACGTTTCACCAGTTCCTGCAGAGTCTGGGCAAGAGCCTGCTCCAGCGGTCGGAGGATCCGTACTCCACCGACTTTCAGGATCTTTATGCCAGTCTGAAGGAGATCTCTCAGAGCCTGAACGCCTCCGAGAGCGATCGGCTCCGGAGCCGGCTCGATGGGATCGAACGGCGGCTCGCCGACCTGCTGGAGGCGCTCGACGCGGAGGATAGCAGAGTCACCCCCGACTTGCTGCGGCAGTTCTTCCGCCGGGTGCGCTCCTACGACGAGAAGATCCTTACGCAGCTCGTCAAGTTCTATCTCTATGTGCAGCGCGGCACGGGATGGGACCCAAACCGTCTCGACAAGGTCGACTTCCTCCTGGCGCGTCTGAGCGAGGAGGAGGATGACCGCGGCGGCGATCCGCGGCTCGGCGACTACCGCCATCTGGCGGAGATCTTCCAGGGGCTCTGGGCCCTGCTGGAGTTCGCGCACCCGGGCGACGAGGTCATCCGGGGCCACCGGGCAGCGATCGACGCCATCCGGGCCGAGTCGTCGCGCATCGAGTCGCTGGAACGGCTCAACGAGTCGGGTCTGATCCGCCGCTACCGCGAGGTCAAGCACGGCCTGGGGAGCCTCTACTTCCAGCCCGACCTGCTCCTCGTGATCCAGGATACCAACCTGGGCCTCAAGAACCGGATCAACCGGCTCTACGGCCAGGAGGAGCAGCGGATCGTCGCCGAGTATCAGCGGGTCTTCGACCTGGAGCGCGAGGTGCGGGGCGACCACCAACTGGACCAGGAGCTGTCCGAGTTCCGCGAGGCCATCGAGCGCTTCGAGCGCCAGCTCCAGCGCGAAGAGTTCAAGCTGGAGGACATCGCCCAGATCCGCCAGCGCGTCCGCGAGCTCCTGCCGCGCCTGACCGCGGGGCAGGCAGTCCCACCGGAGGGGCCGGGCGGGGCGGTCCACGGCCCTCCCGAGACGGGGGGCACGGGCGAGTTCTTCCTGGATGCTTCGGGGGAGGCCGCGGAGAAGTCCCTGGGCGACAAGGAGGGGGTTCTCGGACCGTACTTCCGTCGCCTGGTCAAGGCGCTCCACGACGTCAGCCAGGAGCTGCAGCCGGAGCGGGTGGTCCTCCTTGCGGAGATCTTCCCCCTGCGTCTGGAGCCCCGCGAGGTGCTGGCGTTCCGCCGCCTCTACGGCCGCAAGGATTGCGACCGTGAGCTGGAGCGGTTCCTCGTGGAGGCGGCGGCGCTGCGGATACGGATCAACGAGGAGGCGCAGGAGATCACCGGGATCATGGACGAGACCTCCATCACCGGCGACTCGCCCATCTACGCCAGCGCCCGGCAGACGTCTCGCATGGCCGACGAGTATCTCTGGCGTTTCAGCCACGTGATGAACATGGCTGTCCTGTCCGGCGAGGGGGCGGAGACGATCCAGCTCGAGGTTCTCCGGATGCGCCTGATGCGCGACTACTCCGGCCTCTGGCTCCTCGCCTTCAAGCCGTTCTTCAGCCGCCGTCCCGGCGCGACTCTGATGTAGAGTCCGCCCGGACGGATGCCTCTTCAAGACGCCACCTCTGATCCAAAAGCCCTGGAGCACTTTCTCGACCTCCCGGCGGAGGTGTACCGCAGCGATCCCTGGTACAACCCGCCGACCCGCAAGGATGTCCTCGCCAGCCTGTTCCGTCCCGACTTCGCCGGTGCCCAGAGGATCTGGGTCGCGATGGACGGCGGCCGGCCGGTCGCGCGGATCGTGGCCCGGCGCTCGCCGGCGCTCCGCGACGAGAGCGGTCTGCCCTACGGGATGCTCGGCTTCTTCGAGGCGGTCGATGGGGCGGGTGAGGCGGTCCGGAGCCTGTTCGAGGTCGCAACCCGCTGGCTGCAGGAGGCCGGAGCGGGCACGGTCGTCGGCCCCATGGATGGCGACACCTGGCACAAGCACCGGCTGAGCGTCGGCCCGTGGGACGATCCGCCATTCCTCCTGGAGCCCTACAACCCTCCGTTCTACCCGGCGCTCTGGGAGGTGAACGGCTTCACGGTCCTGGAGCGCTACCTGTCCAGGCGCGTGGAGACGGAGGCGGTCGCGGCCTTTCTGGAGCCGAAGCGGCAGGAGGCCCTCGCCGCCGGGTACCGCCTGCGACAGCTCGAACCGGGCCGGTTCCAGGACGAGCTGCGGACGATCTATCGGATCTCGCGGGCCATCTTCGCCCGCAACTTCCTCTACACGGACATCCCGGAGGAGGAGTTCCTGAAGCTCTACGCGGGGGCGCGCAGCCTGCTCGATCCCGACCTGGTCTGGTTCGCCCGATCGCCGGCCGGGGAGGACGTGGGCTTCCTCTTCGCCTTTCCCGACCGCTTCCGGGCCGTGGCCGCCATGCGCGGCCGGAGGAATCCCCTGGCTCTCCTGCGCTTCCTGATCCGCCGGCGGGAAGCTGACGCGGTCAACATGAAGACCGTCGGAGTCCTGCCCGAGCACCGCCGCGCCGGTCTCGGGGCGGCCCTGATGGGACAGGGCCACCGGGTAGCACTGGAGAAAGGTTACCGGCTCGCCAATCACTGTCTGTTCAGGGAGGGGAACCCTTCCGGGGAGATGGACGGCGGGACGGGGCGGGTGATGCGGACGTACCACCTGTATCAGAGATGAGACACGAGCAAGCCAACGTCCTCTCGATCCTCGCCGATGTCGCCCGCCGGGCGCCGGACCGGCCCGCGCTCATCATGGGCAAGGCCGGCAGCGAGCGCTCGATTTCCTTCGCGAAGCTGCGGGAGCGGATCGACCGGGCCTCTGCGGGCCTGAAGGCACTGGGCCTCCAGCCGGGGGACCGGGCGATCGTCATGATCCCGATGTCGATCGACCTCTACGTGGCCATGCTGGCGCTGCTCGACCTCGGGGCCGTCGCGGTGTTCGTGGACCCCTGGATCGGCTGGAAGCAGATCGCGGCCTTCGCGGCCTTTGCCGAGCCCCGCGCCTACCTGGGCATCCCCAAGAGCCACGCGCTGCGCCTGCTCTCGGGCCGGCTGCGCTCCATCCCCATCACGGTCACCACGGGCCGCCGATTCGGACCCCTGCCCGCGCGATGCACCCTGGCCGAGCTGGAGGAGTCCGCCGGGGACGGCGCGGTCCATCCCGTCCAGGCGGACGATCCCGCGCTCATCACCTTCACCAGCGGATCGAGCGGCGAGCCCAAGGGGGCAAACCGGACGCACGGCTTCCTTCTCGCCCAGCACCACGCCCTGGCCGCCGAGTTCCCGGCCCGGGAGGGCGACGTGGACATGCCCATGTTCCCGGTCTTCGCCCTGAACAACCTGGCCGTGGGTGTGCCCTCGGTGGTGCCGGACATGGATTTTCGTCACGTGGACCGGGTGGATGCATCGTCGGTGCTCGCCCAGATGCGAGCGCACAAGGTCACCACCTGCACCGCCTCGCCTCCCTTCTTCGACCGGATCGCGGCCGAGGTGGAGCGGACGGGCGCGCCTCCCGCCCTCCGGCGCATCCTCACGGGCGGAGCCCCGGTCTCCGATGCTCAGCTCGTGGCCTGGCGCCGCGCCCTGCCCGGGACCGAGATCCTCGTGGCGTACGGCTCCACCGAGGCCGAGCCCGTGGCCCATCTTTCGGCGGAGGAGAGGCTGGAGGTCGCTGACCGTCCCGGATTCTGCGCCGGCCGTCCCATCGAGCGCGTCCGGACCAAGGTGATCCGCATCCATCCCGGGCCGGTGGAGCTGGGGGAGTGGAAGGACTGGGAGCTTCCCCCGGGAGAGATCGGCGAGCTGGTGGTTTCGGGGGAGCACGTCTGTCGGGACTACTACCGCAATCCAAGAGCCGTGAAGGAGAACAAGATCGCGGAGCCTGATGGCACGATCTGGCACCGCATGGGAGACACGGGTTCCTTCGACAGCGAGGGCCGTTTCTGGATCGCGGGCCGCGTCCACTCAACCATCCGGAGAGGAGAGAAGCTGGTCCACCCGCAACTCGTGGAGCAGGCGGCAAAGGGATTGGACCCGCGCATCCGCCGAGTCGCGGCCGTAGGGCTCCCGGACCCGGAGCTGGGGCAGCGGGTGGTGCTCGTCCTGGAGACGGACGCGGGAGAGGAGCTGAAGGAAGAGGCCACCCGCCGTGTCGCAGCCGCCGGTCAGATCGCGGACGAGATCCGGCTCACCCGCGAGCCCCTGCCGGTGGACCCGCGCCACAACAGCAAGATCGACTATGGCCGGCTGAGAGAGCGGCTGAGCGCTGCACATTGGAACGAGGGATGGCGGCATGGCACTGACGGCTGAGAGAGAATGACAACCGACATGCATGCCCCAACCCTCACCCGCGAGGCACCCTTCGCCCGGCGACTCTTCGCCTACCTGTCCGAGCGCTTCCC
>JANOCF010000396.1:0-1536 GCA_031412055.1 Holophagales bacterium
AACGCCAGGGGATGACCCCGTCCCCTGACGTTTTGGCCCGCAACGCCGGGGGATGACCCCGTTTCCTGAGATTTTGACGCGCAACGCCAGGGGACGACCCCGTCCCCACAGGAAATACCCCCGTCCCCGAAGATTACGCCTCCCCACGCGTTGGGGAAGCTCTCCCCATCGACTCCGAGCCACGCCACGCCCTCTTCTCTCTCCGCCCGCTTTGTTGTATCGTAGCTGGAGCATATTCGCTTCCAACTATCGAGGGGCATCGCCATGGTCTCCTGGGCCACGTGTCTGCGTCTCATCGGGCTGTCCGCGCTCGCCGTCTGGCTGCTGGCGGCTTCATCGATTCCGGAGCCGCCGGAGATCCCGACCTGGCTCGACCTGCCTCGGCTGCGGGCCGAGCTGCTGCGCGAGGTCAACGCGGTTCGTCACAAGGCCGGCCTGCCGCCTGTCCGGCTGGACGTCCGGCTCGACTGCGCGGCCCAGGAGCACGCCGAGAACATGGCGATCTACTCCTACTACGCCCACAAGGCTCCGGGCGGACCGGATCTGGGACAGCGTGCCTGGAAGTCCGGCTATCGCTGGGCCGCCCTGGCCGAGAACATCATGGAGCGGGTCACCACCGTGGAGGCGGCGATGGACGCCTGGCTCGGCAGCAAGCCCCACCGGCGGAACATCCTCAACCCCCGCTACACCGAGATGGGCATCGGCATCGCCCTCAAGCACGAGGGCAAGGGCTACCGGGTGGTCTGGGTGCAGGACTTCGGCAGCCGGTGAGAACCTTCCAGCCCCGTCCGCGTACACTGAAGCCAGGAGGGAACACGATGGAACTTCTCCACCTGCTCGAATTTCCCGGCTTCGTGATCGGGTTGCTGCTCGGCGGCTGGGCTGGATGGGCGCTGGGCATCCGCGAGCCGTCCCTCCTGGGCCTCCTGGCCCTCGCGGGCGCCGGCTTCGGGTCCCTGCTGCAATACTGGGTAGGCGAACGCCTCTTCCCTGCTCCCAAGGCTGCCGAGAAAGAAGACAAGGGGATCCGCTGGGATGCTTGAGCAGAGCAACGTGCGCAACGTCGGCATCCTGATCTTCGACAACGTCGAGGTACTGGACTTCGCGGGACCCTTCGAGGTCTTCTCACGGACGCGCCTCGTCCCCGGCCCCGAGTCCCGGCGCTCGGACGACAGCGCCCCCTTCCACGTCTTCACCGTCGCCAGGACCCAGGACCCGGTTACGGCCACCGGCGGGCTCGTCGTGGTCCCCCGGCACGGCTTCGCGGACGCGCCGCGCATCGACCTCCTGGTCGTTCCCGGCGGCTTCGGCACCCGTCCCCTCCTCGACGACGAGGAGACCCTCGACTGGATCCGCCGCACGGCTGCGAGCGCGCAGCAGGTCACCTCGGTCTGCACCGGCTCCCTGCTCCTCGGCAAGGCCGGTCTTCTGGAAGGCCGCAAAGCCACTACCCACTGGGCCGCCCTGGACCTCCTGGAGTCGCTGGGCACGGGCGCGTCCGTCCAGCGCGACCTGCGGGTGGTGGACGACGGCATC
>JANOCF010000397.1:0-4544 GCA_031412055.1 Holophagales bacterium
GGCCTCCCGGGGAGGCGTGGCGGCCGGCTCTCCGCAGCCGACCAGGAAAATCACGGCCGCGAGGGAAATGGATTTGGTGAACAAACACATATTGAGGTACGTACGTATACGGAGCAACCAAGTTGACCGTCGACTCATGGCGACCTATAAGATAGTCGAGTTGGACAATTCTGATCGAGCCGTCACCTCCGCCAGCTCTGGCGCGGGGCAAGTGCCCGCCCTCTGGTTGGGACCGGAAGGTCCGCCGCGCCGTCTGCGGGAGCTGCTGGCCGAGCGGGGCATGTTCCTCATCCCTGCGGCCGGCGACTCCCTGGCGGCCCAGGTGGGCACGATATCTCCCGGGGGTGGCGTGGTCCTCTGCTTCGGCCCCGGCTCCTCCCCCGCCCGCGTCAGGGACGTCCTGGAGACCCTGGAGCGCGAGGCTCCAGAGACGGCCAGTCTGAGCGTGGTATTGGCGGCGGCCGGCACGGACCATCTCGGCGGCTTCCAGGACCTGATCGACGACGACCGGCTCTTCTATCTCTCCCGCGGCCCCCTGTCCGACCGCGACCTCGCGGGGCTGCTCGAAGGCGCGGCCGGCGCCCTGGCGCGCCGGATGCACCGGCAGGCGCTCCGCGCCGCTGCTCCCGACGCCCCCTTGCCCGTGGACATGCTGCGGCAGTTCGCCCTGGCGCGGACGCTCGAAGAGCTCGCCTCCGCCACCGTCGCGGCCGTCGCGCAGGCCACGGGCGCGGAGCGCGGCCGATGTCTTCTCTACGACCCGCAGCGCGAGGCCGTATGGAGCCCCGGCGATGGCGGTGATCCCGCCGATGAGGACACCGCGGGCGAGAGCCCGGCGGTCGGACTGGTCAGCTTCATCCTGCGGGCCGGCCAGGCCCTGTGCCTCCCCAGGGTCGGCGAAGACTCCCGGTTCGATCCCGATCTCGATAATCCCAAAGGAAATCCCGCCGACCGCTTCCTGGGCGTGCCGGTAAGCAATGCCGAAGGAGAGACCCTGGCCGTTCTGGTCGCCCTCCGCCCGGCGCAGCACGCTCCCTTCGAGCCGCGCGAGATCGCGGCCCTGGAGGCCGTGGCCTCCCAGGTCTCCCCCTATCTCGCGGCCCTGGCCCCGTCGGCCGTCCCGCAGTCGAGTCCCTTCCGCGAGCGGGCGCTGCGCGAGCGGGACCTCTCGATGATGCCGCTCGAGCCGCTGCGCCTGACGCCCGCGTGGACCCGCTGGACCTGGTGGCTCATGATGGCCGCGCTCGTGGCCGGGCTGCTGGCCTTGATCTTCGTCCGGGTGCCGGAGTATGCCTCGGGCGTGGCCGTCATCCGCGCCGGAGGCCGGACCGACGTGACCGCGACCGCGGGCGGGACCGTCTCGTCGCTGGCCGTGACCCCGCAGAGCCGCGTCCGCAAGGGGCAGCTCCTGCTGCGGCTCCACGACGCCGAGGAGGCCGCCAACCTCAAGCGCCTGGACCGCCAGTTGGAGCTCAAGCTCGTGCAGCGTCTGCAGTCGCCGTCCGATCCGGCCGTCGCCCAGGACCTGATGGCGCTGCGCGCCGAGCGGGAGATGGCCGTTGCGAGTCTCGGCGAGCGCGAGCTGCGCGCCCCCGCGGACGGCGAGGTGAGCGACGTCCGCGTCGCGTCCGGGCAGCTCCTGGCAATCGGCCAGCCCGTGCTCTCCATCCTGGAGCGGGCCGAGCTGCCCTCCGTGATCGCTCTGCTGCCTGGCCGCTACCTGCCGCAGCTCCAGCCCGGCATGAAGGTGCGGCTGGAGCTGCCCGGCCACTCCTACGTCTACCGGTGGATCGTGCTCGACTCCGTGGCCGAGGAGGTGATCGGGCCGGCCGAGGCCCGGCGGCTGCTCGGCGCGGTCGCGGGCGACGCCATGCCCCTGGAAGGTCCCCTCGCGATGGCGACGGCGCCGCTCTCCTCCTCCACCTTCGAGGTGGCCGGCCGGACCTACCCTTTCCGGGACGGCATGCCCACGCGGGCGGAGGTCCGCGTGCGGTCGGAGCGGCTGCTGTTCGTCCTGATGCCGGCGCTCAAGAGCCTTTGGAAGGAGCGGGATGTCTGACGCTTCCAACCCTGGCGGCCCCCTTCACGAGCGCTTTCCGGCGCTCGCGGGACTGATCCCCAACCGCCGCCGCATCCAGTTCGTGCCCCAGACCGCGGTCACCGACTGCGGCCCGGCCTGCCTGACCATGACCCTCGGCTGGTATGGCAAGACGGTCTCCCTGGAGGACGTGCGGCGCATCACGAGCCTGAGCATGCACGGCACGGACGCGAGCACTCTCCTGCGCGCGGCGGAACATTTCGGACTGCGCGGGCGCGGCGTCCGGATCGACGGGCCGGACGACCTCGCCTACCTGGAGCCCGGCAGCATCCTGCACTGGAAGTTCACCCACTTCGTGGTGCTGGAGCGCGCCGAGCGCAAGGGCGCCTGGATCGTCGATCCGGGAGCCGGACGCCGCTTCGTGACCCGCGCCGAGCTCGACCGCTCCCTGACCGGCGTGGCGCTCACCCTGGAGCCGGGACCCGACTTCGAGGGAGGCGGCAGGAAGTCTCCCCTGCTGGCCCGCTACCTGGCGCGCGTCCTGCGCCAGGACACGGCGATCATCCGCATCCTGTTCACCTCGCTCCTGCTCCAGCTCTTCGCGCTCGCGGTGCCGCTGCTCACCGGGCTGCTCGTCGACCGCGTCATCCCGCGGGGCGACCTGCAGCTCTACTGGGTCCTGGCCGGCGGCGCGGCCGTGCTCGTGGGCTTCACCCTGCTCGGCGCGATGATCCGCGGGCACATCCTGCTCGCCCTGCGCACCCGCCTCGACGCGCAGATGACCCTCGACTTCCTGGACCATCTCGTCCACCTGCCCTTCCGCTTCTTCCAGCACCGGTCGACGGGCGACCTGCTCATGCGGCTGGGCAGCAACACGACGATCCGCGAGATCCTCACCTCGGCCGTGCTCTCGGGCGCGCTCGACGGGCTGATGGTGCTCTTCTACCTCGTCCTGCTCCTGGTGGCCGACTTCCAGCTCGGGATGCTGGTCGCCGGCCTGGCCGTGCTCCGCATCGCCATCCTGGTGGGCGCGCTGCGGCGGCGGCGGCGCCTGATGTCGGAAGGGCTCGAAGCGCAGGCGGCATCCCAGAGCTACCAGGTCCAGATGCTCGCGGGAATCGAGGCGCTCAAGGCCTGCGGCGCCGAGCACCGGGCGGTGGACACCTGGTCCCACCTGTTCGTGCGCGAGCTGAACGTCTCGCTCAGCCGCGGGCGCCTGGACGTGCTGGTCAACTCCCTGCTCGACGGTGTGGCCCTGGCGTCGCCCCTGGCCGTGCTGCTCTTCGGCGGCTCGCGCGTCATGGCCGGAGACATCACGCTGGGCACGATGCTGTCGCTGGCGGCCCTGGCCAGCGGCTTCCTGGCGCCGCTCTCCACGCTGGTGGCCAGCGCCGCCCAGTTCCAGCTCCTGGGCAGCTACCTGGAACGGCTGGACGACGTGCTGTCCACACCCGTCGAGGATCAGGGACGGGAAAGGCTGCAACCTTCCGCCTTCGCCGGACGTATCAACCTTCAGCATGTACGTTTCAGCTACAGCCCGCTGGTGGAGCCAGCCCTGGAGGACGTCACGATGCAGGTGGAAGCCGGTCAGCTCGTCGCCGTCGTCGGCACTTCCGGATCGGGGAAGTCGACGCTCGCCGGGCTGGTCGCCGGGCTCCTCGAGCCGGACTCCGGCCAGGTGCTCTACGACGGGCGTCCCCTGGATCAACTGCCGCGGGAGTGGCTGCGCCGCCACCTGTCGTACGTGCCGCAGCAGTCGTACCTGTTCGGCACCACCATCCGGGCCAACATCGCGCTCCAGGACCCTTCGCTGCCGTTCGCGCGCGTCGTCGAGGCCGCCAGGCTGGCGGAGATCCACGACGACATCACCGCGATGCCCATGGGCTACGACACCGTGCTCGCCGACGGCGGCGCCTCGCTCTCCGGCGGGCAGCGGCAGCGCATCGCCCTGGCGCGGGCGCTCGTGGGGAAGCCCAGGGTGCTGATCCTCGACGAGGCCACCAGCGCCCTCGACTCCATCACCGAGCAGAAGGTGCAGCAGAACCTTCTGCGCCTGCGGACCACGCGCATCGTGGCCGCTCATCGCCTCAGCACCATCCGCCACGCGGATCGCATCATCGTCCTGGAGCACGGCCGCGTGGCCGACTCCGGGACCCACGACGAGCTCTCTGCGCGTACCGGCCTGTATCAACAACTTGTTGCTGCACAGCTCGAAACCTCCCCCCGTTCACCCGCGGTGCCAGCACCGCATAACGCAGCACAAGGAGTCATCTCATGAAGAAGCGCATCGGGAAAAAGCTTTCTCTGAGCAAGGAGACCCTTCGCAATCTGTCCGAGCGCGAGCTCGGGGATGTCGTGGGCGGCAACACGTTCACACGCTTGTGTTGCTCCGGCGGCATGTCGAGCTGCTGCACCGACGACTGCACCACCGCGTGCACCGAAGGCTGCTCGGTGCCCTGCGGCTCGGCCGGCTGCTGAGGCCAGAAGCTCATCTCCCGCGCGCCGG